>NZ_RAWQ01000084.1:0-38192 GCF_003668965.1 Corallococcus sp. AB030 | reverse complement strand
TACTTCAGGTTGTTCACGGCGGCCATCGCCATGTCGTCCATCTTCTTCATGAGGTTCGTGATGGTGCTCATGATCTGGGACTCGAGCTGAACCTGCTTCTGCGCCTGCAGGAAGCCCTTCTGCTCGGCCGGGGCGGCGTCGATCATCTTGTCCATCGCCGTGCCGGTGGTGTTCTTCGCGGTGTTCACTGCCGTGTTGAAGACGTCGATCGTGGCCATGAGAGTGTCTCCGGGTCCTGCGAGATAGGTTCGTGCGGCACCAGCTACAAAAGGATTATCGGTGAGGGGGGGCGGGAGTTTCCTGGGAATTTCCCGGGATCATTTTTTCCCGGCTCCCCGCCTCGGTACCACGGGCTGGATCAGCCCTTCAGCTTGCCCAGGGCCGGGTTCTTCATCCAGGCCTTGAAGGAATCCAGCTGCTGCTGCGACTCGGCGCGGGGGTCCGCCGGCTTCGCGGTGCCGGGCAGCGAGTCCTCGCGGGTCAGCGCGATCTTGGGGCGGCTGGAGTTCTCGAAACCATCCGACGTCTTGTGCCCGCCCGCGCCGCGAGCAGGAGCCGCGGGGGCCGCCGGCGCGGCGACCGGGGGCGTCACGGCGAACTTGGCGCCCAGCTCCGGGTTCATCTCCATCACGGCGCTCTGGATGGTCATGCCGTAGGTGCTGATGCGGTACTGCAGGTACTCCACCACGTGCCCGAGGATGGCCGGGGGCGGCAGGATGGGGTCCTTCATGAAGCGGTTCAGCGAATCCGTGACGTCCTTGTACATCCCCTCATCCAGCGGCGTGCCGGGGGCCGACGCGGCGACCAGCTTGCGCATGTTGCGCACCACCTGGAGGAAGGTGCCCTGGGCCGTCTTGCCCTGGACATCCAGCTCCGCCAGCAGCTTGTCGCGCTTCTCCTTCAGCTCCGGCGGCTCCGGGGGCAGCGGAAGCTGTGTCTTGGGGGGGGTGCTCATGAACCGCTCCATCGGTTGAGGTGAATGAATCCAGCCTACCAGAGATTACGGGGCTTCCAGCCAACGCGCCAGGAGACGGGTCCCACCCCGAGGATCAGCGCCGGGTAAGGGCGGTGACCATGGCGCCAGCCTTGCGTACCACCGGATCATCCGCCGGGGGCATGGCCGCCGCGCGGCGCAGGTCCTCCAGGGCCTGGGGCTTCTGTCCCATGGCCAACTTCACCTCCGCGCGGCCCACGTAGACGGACGGGTCCTGGGGGGCCAGCTTGGCGGCCACGTCGAAGGCGGCGAGCGCGCCCTGCCCGTTTCCGGCGGCCATCTCCACCACGCCGAGCGCCTTGGCGAAGTACACGTCCGTGGGGTTGATGGCGTAGAGGCCCTGGAAGAGCGTGCGCGCCTCCGCCAGCCGGCCCTGGTAGAAGAAGAAGTAGGCCGTCTTGGCGATGGCGTACAGCTCGTCGTTGGAATAGCCGCGCACCTCGCGGAGCGTGGCCTTGCCCTCCGCCCAACGCTGCAGGAGCGCGGTGAGCTTCGCCTCGTCCTGCGGATCTTCCGGGTCCAGCGCCGCCATGGGTCAGTAGCCCTCGTCCTTCTGCTCTTCCCACATGCGGCGGATGATCTCCTGCGACTCCGCGCTCACCTGATCCACCAGGCCCAGCATCGCGGACTCGCGCTGCAACAGGGCCTTGAGGCGCTCCAGGCGCTCCGGGGGCGCGTTCACCTTGGACAGGCCGCGCTCCAGCATCCGGCGCTGCCCGTCGTCCCCGCGGCCCGCGACGCTGGCCAGGTGCGGCCGGTCGCTGAAGCCCTCCAGGTCCGCGTCGTGACCGCCCGGGTGGGGCGGCAGGGGCAACCGGAGCTCTTCCGACGAGTGCGCCGGACCGATGAAGTCCAGGAGCGCCGCGGAGGGCATCGACGGGTTCTTGATGTTGCCCGCCTTGCGCAGCTTCTTCGCCCGGTCCAGCTGGGACGGGTCCACCAGCCGCTCGCGGACACTGCGGGGACCTCCCCAGGGCCAAAGCGCGGTGCTGGGGGGCTGATTGTTGATTCTGGCCATGGTGGCCCGACTTCAATACAGGTGGGGGCCCCGCGTCCAGCCCCCTTCAGCGCCCGCCTGCATGCTCCCGCTGGAGCGCGTAGACGAAGTTCAGCACTTCCGCGACCGCGTCGTAGAGCTCTTCCGGGACTTCCTGCCCCACGTCCACCCGGTACAGGGCGTGCGCCAGGGACACATTGCGCATCACCGGGATGCCGTACTGCTTGGCGATCTCCCGGATCTTCTCCGCCTTGAGGCGCATCCCCTTCGCCACCACGCGCGGGGCACCGTCCGCCTTGGTGTCGTACTTGATGGCGATGGCGATGTCCGCCTCTTCGTCGCTGGCCATGGCCTCCTCCTCAGGCGCGCGCAGGCGGCGCCGCGTTCTGCTTATGCTTGAGCCCGTAGACGAAGTTCAGCACCTCGGCGACCGCGTCGTAGAGCTCCTCCGGGACTTCCTCGCCCACCTCCACGCGCAGGAGCGCGTGCGCCAGGGGGACGTTGCGCAGCAGGGGGACGTCCGCCTCGCGCGCCAGCGCCTTGATGCGCTCCGCCTTGGCGTCCATGCCCTTCACCAGCACCCGCGGCGCCCCGTCCTTGTTCTGGTCGTACATCAGCGCCACCGCGACGTGGTCCGGGTTGGTGACGATGACGCTCGCGTCCTTCACGGCCTCCATCTGGGCCCCCTCCATGATCTCATGGTGGAGCTCCTTGCGCTTGGCCTTGTGGTGCGGGTCGCCTTCGCTCTGCTTGTACTCCTTCTTGACCTCCTCCTTCGTCATCATCATGTCCTTCATGAACGACTTGCGCTGCCACCACACGTCGAACACGCCGAAGATGACGAAGAGCATCACGATGCGCACGCAGACCCGGTAGAGGATCTCCCCCATGATGGCCATGATGCCGTGCGTGTCCTGCCGCACCGTTTCGATGACCAGGGGCATCGAGTCCCGCACCACGCCGGTGACGACGTAGGCGGCGACGGAAATCTTGATGAGGTTCTTGAGCAGTTCCACGAAGGACTTCTTCGAGAACATGTTCTTCAACCCCGCGATGGGGTTGAGCTTGTCGAACTTCGGGATGAGCGGGTCGATGGTGAAGAGCGACCCCACCTGAAGGAAGTCCATCAGCCCGCCCAGCACCGCCGCGCCCGCAACGATGGGCACCGTCAGGAGCAGCAGCGTGCGCAGGCCCATGATGAGCAGCTGTGTCGTCGCCAGCCCCAGGTCCTGCGAGTGGGCGATGGCATCGAAGCTGAAGCGGAAGAGCGTGGAGATCTCCCTCTCCACGGTGTCCCAGGTGCCCTTGACGATGCCCAGGCCCGCGACGAGCACGGCCACGCCCGTCAGGTCCTTGCTCTTCCAGGTCTGACCCTTCTTGCGCGCGTCGTCGAGCTTCTTATGCGACGGTTCTTCTGTTTTGTCGCCACTCTCGTCCGACATGGAGGAATCCCGGGAGGCTTGAGCCGGCTCAGGCCAGCATCTGGATGGCGTGCTGGAACATGCGGAGCATGTTGACCAGCTCCTGCTGCATGCGGCCAATCACGACATGGATGGCGATGAACATGATCAACACGCCCACCAGCGGCTTGAGCGACATGGAGATGAAGAACACCTGGATCTGCGGCGCGACGCGGTTGATGGCGCCCAGGGACAGGTCGGTGACGAACGCGGCCACCATGCCGGGGCCGGCCAGCGCCAGGCTGATCTTCAACAGGTCCGCGAAGGAGCGGATCATCAGGTCGAAGAAGGGCCACACGCCGCGGCTGAAGCGCGGGAAGCCCTCCAGCGGCACGATGGCGAGGCTGTCTCCGAGCGCCCGGATGATGATGTGGTGCCCGTCCAGCGACAGGAACAGCACCACGCACAGCTGCACCTTGAGGCTGGAGAAGAGCGACACCTGCGTGCCCAGCTGCGGCACGTAGAGCTGGGCGTTGTTGCTGCCCGACATGGTGTCCATCAGCGTGCCGGCCACGCGGGCCGCGTCGAACACCATGTTGACGATGTACGACAGCGCCACGCCGATGAAGACCTCCTTGAGCAACAGCCCGATGTACGGGAGCGCGCTCAAGGGAATCCGGTCCATCCGGTCCGCGACGGACGGGAAGAGCACCGCGGACACCATCAGGCCCAGGCCCAGCTTCATCTCCGAGGGAACGACCTCGCCGCCCAGGAACGGGCTGAAGATGAGGATGGGCATCACGCGGCACATGATGAGTGCCATCGTGAAGATGGTGACCGACAGGTTGACCCGAGCACCCAGCTCGGCCATCACTTCGCCGATGTTCATCTGCCGATGAGCGCCGGAAACCGGTCGAAGACGTGGAAGGTGAAGCGCAGGAGCTGACCGCCAATCCACGGGCCCGTCATGGCCAGCACGCCGAAGACGAGGACGACCTTGGGCGCGAACGAGAGCGTCTGCTCTTGAATCTGCGTGGTGGCCTGGAACAGCGAGACGAGGAAGCCCACCAGGAGGCTCATGAGCACCGGCGGCGCGGAGACCACGAGCACCAGGAACAGCGCCTCCTGGGTGATGAACGTGAGCTGATTCATGGGAGTACGGGGCTCCTTACAGGTAGCCGATGACCAGGCCCTTGGCGATGAGGTACCAGCCGTCCACGAGCACGAACAACAAGAGCTTGAAGGGCATGGAGATGGTCGTGGGCGACAGCATGTGCATGCCCAGCGCCAGCAGGATGTTGGCCACCACCATGTCGATGACGATGAAGGGCACGAACAAGAGGAAGCCAATCTGGAAGGCCTCCTTCAGCTCGGACACGACGAAGGCCGGGACGATGACCATGAAGTCTTTCGGGCCAATGTCCTTGCGGTCCTCCTCCTTCCGCATCTTCTTCGCCAGGCTGTAGAAGAGCGTGCGGTCCTTGTTGGTGACCTTCTTCATCAGGAAGTCGCGCAGGGGCTCCTTGGACTTGTCCGCGGCCCCCAGCATCGTGCCCACCGTTTCCGAGGAGAAGACGGACGTCCCCCGGGACCAGATGTCGATGCCGCCCGCCCGGTACATCTCCTGGCCCACGGGAGCCATGATGTAGACGGTGAGGATGATGGCCAGGCCGGTGATGACCTGGGTCGGGGGAATCTGCTGGGTGCCCAGCGCCGAGCGGACGATGGAGAGCACCACCGAAATCTTCACGAAGCTGGTCACCATCATCAGCGCGAACGGGACCAGGGACATGGCCGCGAGCGCGAGGATGAGGATGAGCGGACGGGAGGTGAAGGAGTCGGAGCTCACCGCCTCCTTGACCATTTCATCCGGCATCGAGTCGCCGCCCTTCTTCGCCGCGGACGCGACGAAGGGGTGCAGCGACACGAGGGCCGCGAAGAGCCAGGGCGGAGCGCGGAACAGCAGCGGGCGAGCGGGAGACGAACGGTTCACGTGACGGCCTTCAGACGCCCGGCGGCGGCGTGGTGCCACCGGTCCGGCGGGAGAGGAGCTTCTGGAGGAAAGGACTCAGGGACACCGGCGACGACGGCGGCCGCGCGGCGCGGATGCGCTCCACGGCGTCGCGGTCCAGCTTCGAAACCAGTTGCACGCCACCCTCGCCGCCACCCACCAGCAGGTACTCGTCCGCGGCCTTCAGGACGAAGAGCGTGCGCCGTTGGTCCAACGGGATGCGCTCCATCACCGACACCACCGACGCCTTGCCCACGGGTACGCCCTGCAGGCCCATCAGCCGGCGCAGGCCCACGTTGAGCGTGAGGTAGATGGCCGCGATCACCGCGCCCAGCAGCGCCACCGTGCGCACCACCACCCAGCCCAGGCTCTCCTGCGCTTCTCCGCCTTCGGCCTCGGAGACGCCCAGCTCGCGGTCCAATTCGTCCGCGTGGCGCTTCGCGCGGGCCGCGCTGTCACCCGAGGCAGCCGGGGCCGCCTCTGGAGTCAGTACGGCGGCCGCGTCCTTCGCGGGCGCCAGAGCGGCGGGGGCCTGGGGGGCCGGTGCCGCCACGGAGGCGTCAGGCGTGGAGACCGCGGGCGCCTGCGCCAGGACGGCGGGCGACGCGAAGAGCAGCGCGGCGCCGAGCAACAGGCGCGAGGAGGAGAGACCGAGGACCGCCATGGATGGGCGCGAGCCTAGTGCACCCGAGTCAGGACCGCCACGGGCCCGGGCACGACCACGCCCCCCTGCCCGCCTGCCTTGTGACGCATGGGCGCAAACGCTTCAGCTCAGGTGGATGATGCGCACCCCGAGCTGGCCCTCCAGCTCCACGAGCTCGCCCCGGGCCACCACCTTGCCGTTCACCGACAGGTCCACGGGCTCACCCGCCCCACGGCGCAGGTCGATGACCTGGCCTGTGCGCAGGCCCACCACCTGTTCGGCCGTGATGGGCACGCGCGCCAGCTCCACCGCCACCTGCAGGGGCAGGTCGCTGAGCAGATCGCTTCCGTCCTTGTCGTCCAATGCCGCCCCTTCGAGTTCCGGAGGAACGCCCAGCTCCGGGTTGGTGAAGTCCTCGTTGTCTTCCGACCCGCCCCCGGACTCCCCACCCTGCGGGTTGCCCGGCTCCCCGGGGATGATGTCCGTGATGCGCGCCCGGTAGCGGCCGTGCTCCACGGACACGTCCGCCAGGAAGTGGCCGGTGCGCCCCAGGCCCAGCCGCAGCTGCGCCGTGCCGGGCTCGCCCCGGTCCGGCCGCGCCGACAGCATGTCCAGGAGCAGCACGTCCTTGACGCGCAGGGACGCCAGGTCCTGGGCGGACAGCTCCGCCACGCCAATCTCCGCGCGCAGCCAGTCGCGCAGCGCGGACAGGCGCCGGCCGTTCGCCTTCATGTCCTGACGGCGGTGGTCGCGCCGCTGGGCGCTCTCCACCGCGGGTTCCGCCGCTTCCAGCACCGCCGACGGCACCACCAGCCGCACGATGCCGCGGTGCGAGCCCAGCACCGCGTTCAGGTGCACCGCCAGCATCGGGCCGTCCTCGCCCAGGCGAGCGGAGACTTCATCCACGCCGCGCGCCACGCCGTCCAGCCGGGGCCGGGGAACGCCCGGCTGCAGCCCGGGCACCAGCTCCTTCAGGGCCTCCAGGACGACGTAGCCCATCACGCCCTCCTCGATGTCCGTCAGGGGGCGCAGGCCCACCGTCTCACCGGCGCCGCCCAAGAGCAGGTCCACCGCCGAGTGCGCCAGCGACAGCTCGATTTCGAGGATGACCCGGCCCTTGAGCGCGCCGGGGGCCAGCACCGCCAGGAAGGACGGGTCCCCCAGGAAGCGGCGCAGCTCCGTCATGGGGCGCGCCTGGGCGGACTCCACCGACAGGCGCACGTCCACGTCGAAGAGGGCCTTGAGGCGCGCGCAGACCGTCTCCAGCGTGCCCGCGTTGGGCGTCAGCCAACGCATCCGCTCCGCCAGCTGGCCCTGCGTGCGCGACACCTTCTCCAGGTTCGTGAACGCGAACTTCCGCCAGGGTGACACCGGAGCCGGGGCCGGCGCGGGGGCCGGGGCTTGCGCGGACTTCGGGGGCGGGGGTCCCAGCTTCCGGGTGTCGACCAACATGGTGCGCTCAAAGACTCCGGGCTCGTCGTCCGGCTCCAGGCTCATGTCTTCGCCTCGAACCTCAGATTTTCAAGCGCCAGCCCCCGGCCACCCAGGGCGCTGCGCAGGCCGTCGCTCTGCTCTTCCAGCATCTTCAAGGTGTCGCGGTCGTTGCCGCTGAAGACGGCGGAAATCTTTCCGTTCTTCGCGCTGACCTTGATGGACAGGCCGTTGAGCACGTCACCGCGCAGGTCGATCTGGAACTCCGCGTTGCCCGCGGCGTTGGTGCCCACGCGCACGCGCTCGACGATCTTCTGGGCGATCTCGTTCGCCATGGCGCGCAGCCGCTCGGAGCCAGCGGTGTCCTTGGGCTTGGCCACCGGCACCGGCGCCATCAGCGCGGGGTTGAAGCGGAAGCCCGCGCCGGCCATCTGCGCGCCCTTGTCGTCCTTCTCCTTGCTGCCCCCGCCGCCCGCGCCCTTGCCACCGCCGGCGTTGACGTCGATCTTCAGCTCGCCCTTCTCCTGGCTCAGCCGGCCGGCCTGACCTTCGGCCTTGTTCATGTCGCCTTCGCGGACGTCCGTGGAGCGCTTCTCCTCCACGACCTCCGACTTGCGGGCCTCGCCGCCCTTGGACAGGCCCTGCGACTCGATGTTGCGCTGGGACTGCTGGGCGCCCTGGGTGGACTCCCCGGGCCTGGCGAAGGCGGTCTCCTTCTGGGCCAGCTTCTCGTCGAAGGTCTTGCCCTGTCCCTGCGCCAGGCGCGCCAGCACCTGCTTGCCCAGGGGCTGCTTCAGCTCCTGCGCCTGCTTGGGCTGGGCCTGTTCGGCCTGTCCCTGCTGGACCAGCTTGGAGAAGACGGACTCGCCCTGCACGCGCTTCTGGGTCTTCGCCTCCGCGAGCTTGCGCTCCTGGATCATCCGCTCCGCCAAGCGCGCGGCATCACGATCGTCATCAACTCGGCTCATGGCGTTTCTCCAGATACAGCGGAAGGCGGCGGGAGGTTACTTGCGCTGGCGGGCCAGGAACAAGGCGCTGCCGATCTCCTCCTGGCCCAACTCCTCCCGATCCTCGCGTTCCTTCTTCACCTGCTTGACGAACTTCTCCTTGTTCTTCTCGATGGCCTTGAGCTCCTTGGCGGCCTCGGCCATCAGCATGCGGCGCTGCTCCACCAGGCGGCCCGCCGTCCGGACGACCTCCTTCTGGTGTTCAATCTGGAGGGCGACCTGGGCTTCGTCGTCCTTCAGACGCTGCTCGAAGCGGCCCATCATGTTCATGCCGTTGATGCCGGCGCCCTTGGCCATGATCTGCTGGAAGTACTCCTGGACCTTGGCCTTGCGCTCCTTGCGGCGGCGCTCCAGCTCCGCCTCCAGGCGCTTCTGTTCCTGCTCTTCCTTCGCCAGCGCCTTGACGGCGTCCGAGAAGGCCTGTTCGGCCTCCTCCTTCGCCTTCTCACGCATGTCCAGCAACACCTGCAACCGGTACGGGGGCATGGTCGGGCCATCCTACCCGGAAACGGCCCGTCCACGCGCCTCCCCCGGAGGCATCAGTCCTCGAAGAGGGCGATGAGCTGCTCCACGGTCTCCTCGTACGGGGAGTTGGAGTGGGTGTCCTGCTTGAGGAAGTCGATGATGGCGTCGTACTTCTCGATGGCGTAGTCCGTCCTGGGGTCCGCGCCGGCCTGGTAGGCGCCCAGTAGGATGAGGTCGCGCTGCTTCTCGTAGGTGGAGAGCGTCTCGCGCAGCTTGCCGGCGGCCTTCTTGTGTTCCTTGCTGACGATGCCGCTCATCACACGGCTGAGGCTCTGGAGCACGTCCATGGCCGGCCACTGGTTTCGCGCGCCCAGTTCACGGTTGAGGATGAAGTGGCCGTCGAGAATACCGCGGACCTCGTCGGCGATCGGATCTTCCATGTCACCGCCGGCCACGAGGCAGGTGTAGATGGCGGTACACTTGCCCTTCGCCGAGTTGCCCGTGCGCTCGAGGATGCGAGGCAGCATGGAGAAGACGCTGGGCGGGTAGCCCTGACGCGCCGGGGGCTCGCCGATGGCGAGGCCGATGTCGCGCTGGGAGCGCGCCAGACGCGTCACCGTGTCGAGCATGAACAGCACATTGCCGCCGCGCTCACGGAAGTACTCCGCGATGGCCGTGGCGACGTAGGCGGCGCGCAGACGCACGAGGGCGGGCTGGTCGGACGTGGCGCACACCAGCACGGCGCGCTTCATGCCCTCCTCGCCCATGGCGTCCTCGATGAACTCGCGAACCTCGCGACCACGCTCGCCGATGAGCGCCACGACGCTGAGGTCTGCTTGCGTGTTGCGGGCAATCTGACCCATCAGCGTGGACTTGCCGACGCCGGAGCCGGCGAAGAGGCCCACGCGCTGGCCCTCGCCCACGGTGAGAAGCCCGTCGATGCAGCGCACGCCCAGGGGCAGCGGCCGCTCGATGCGCTGGCGGGTGAAGGGGTCCGGGCAGTCGCGGTCCACGGGCCAGTCGATCAGGTTCTCCCCCTCCAGGGGCATGCCGTCCATGGGCTCGCCGATGCCGTTGAGCACGCGGCCCAGGAGCCCGTCACCGCACTTGATGGTGAGCGGACGGCCGGTGGGGATGCACTCGCTGTCCGGACCGATGCCGTACAGCTCGCCCAGGGGCATGAGCATCACCTCGTCGCCCACGAAGCCCACGACCTCCGACTTCATCAGGCCGCGCTGGCGGTTCTTGACGAGCACCAGCTCGCCGATGCGCACGTTGGGCACGCTCGCCTTGATGACGAGCCCCGTCAGCTCCGTGACGCGGCCGCGCACCCGGACGAGGGACGCTTCCTTGATGAGGTCGTAGTAGCGCGAAAGGTCGATGGCCATGGCGGATTCCGGGAGGCTCTAGGGCGCGGCGTTGGCCAGCAAGCTCAGGGAGGGCCGCTCTTGCGACCGGTGTCCGGCTGAAGGAGGTTCTGGAGCATCTCCAGCTGCGTGGGCAGCTGCGCGTCCACGGTGCCGAACTCCGTCTGGACGATGCAGCCCACGGGAGCGACCTCCGGGTCCTCCTTGATGGCCAGGTCCACCGTGCGGCCGATGAGCTCCATCAGCTGCGGGCGCTTGGCGCGCAGCACCGTGGCCGTCTTCGGGTGCACGCGCAGGACCATGGCGCGCGCGTTGCGGAGGTTGTCGATGGCCGCGGCGCACATGTCCACCAGCAGCTCCGGCTCGCGCTCCAGGTCGCGGCCGAGGATCTTCTCCGCCATCTTCAGCGCCAGCGCGATGATGTCCTGCTCCTGGGAGTTGAGCATCTCCCCGGCCTGTATCTTCGCGCGCAGGAGCAGCTCCGTGGCCTGGGCGATGCCTTCCTGACGGCCCAGGTCCTTCGCCTTGGCGAAGAGCTCCTCCTTCTCACGCTGGGCCTCGGCGAGGATGCGCTCACGCTCGCGCTGGGCATCCTCGATGATGCCCTGGGCGCCCTGGCGCGCCTCGAAGACCTCGGCGTTCATCACGCCCGCGCGCGGCGGACGCAGCGCCGGTCGCTCGGACGTGGCGACGACCACCGACTCCGCCAACCCGTCCCCCTTGATTACCTTGCCGATCGCCATGGGCCGCTCCTTGGAGACCGGATGCTAGCGCGTTCCGCCGCGCGGTCCACGCCCTCCCGGACCGCCCGCGTCATCCGGGCCCGGCCGATCGGTGGGAGGCGGGCGCCGGCGGCCCACCTGCGTTCCCTCCGAGGACCGGGGCGAGGATGCCTGGCTGGAGAGCACGCGCGGGGGACGCTCCGGCTCGCCCCCCGGTTCGGGACGCGCCGCAGGACGGCTGCCCGTGCGCGAGCGCAGCACGCGGGCCCCATCAGCGGCTTCCCCTGAGGGTTCCGGGCGACGGGGGGCGCGCTCCTCCGCGTCGGCGGGAGGCCGCGCGGGGCGCTCGGCCCGGACGGAGCGGCCTTCCGGCGCATCCGGCTCCGGCGGGCGTGACGCGCCGCGTGCACCCAGCCGCGAGGGCGGGGGTCCAATGCGGGCGCCGTCTGGCTCCGGCCGGACGGGACGCGCGGGCCTGGCGCCCTCTGGATCACGGCGGCCGGGAATGGCCCCGGTGGATGCGCGGGGCGCGGGCCCCACCGACGAGCCCCGGTCCACCGGCATGCGGCGCATCTGGGAGCCGTTCGCATCCCCTTCCGGGGCCGCCATGGACGCGCGGGGCGGGGGCCCACGCTCGCGCTCCACCGGCATCCGGCGAATCTGCGAACCACCCGCCTCACCTTCCGGCGCCCCCATGGAGGCACGGGGCGCGGGCCCGCGCTCGCGCTCCACTGGCATCCGGCGCATCTTCGAACCGTTCGCGTCCCCTTCTGGCGAAGCCATGGACGCGCGGGGCGCGGGCCCCACCGACGAGCCCCGCTCCTCCCCCGGCGCCGGGCGCGGACGTCCGGCGGGGGGCGCCGCGCCCGGGCCCGCGTCACGGCTGGACGCAGCACCCGCGCGACGGGCCGCGCGCTCGGCCATGAAGTCGCGCTTGGCGCCCGCATCCGCGGACTCTCCGGCGGGAGGGGCTCCCCGCAGGGCCTTGGGGGCTCGGAGCGCGGGCGGGCGTGACGGATCCGGGGCTGTGGTGCGCAGGCCCTCGCGCGGCGCGGGTGCTGCCCCCGGACGGGCTCCCGGAGCCGCGGGGCGTGCTCCCGGAGCTTCGGGACGGGCTCCCGGAGCCGCGGGCGCGGGCTTCCGGGCCCCCGGCGGTGGAGGGAGCACTGCGGCGGGGCGCGGCGGCGTGATCAGCCGCACGGGCCGCTCGATGAGGCCGCGCACGGCCAGCCGCTCCAGGTCCATGACGATGTCGGTGCGTCCGCCATCGCCCCGGGCCGTCGGCCGCGAGCGCTCCTCGCGCACCCACTTCGCCACCAGGTGGCCGAACTCGCCGCGGTGCTTCTCCAGCATGCGCGCGGCGAACTCCGGGGACTGCGCCACGCACGCGCGCGCCAGCCGCTGCACGCCCGCGCTGCGGATGGCGCCGGCCAGCCGGTTGAAGCCCTCGTGCAGGTTGATCTGCGCGCGCGCGTCCTCTTCCGGGAGCTTGCGCGGCGCATTGGCCGCCACGGACTTGCTCATGAGCTGGAACAGGTCCGGAGGCAGCGACTCCATGAGGCCGTTCAGCTCTTCCTCGGGCAGGCCCGCCAGCGCCGGCCCAAGCACGCGCGCCCCCAGGCGGTCACTCACCGTGAGCAACTCACGCGTCTGGAGGTTGAGCACGTCCGCGAACTTGAAACCCGCGGACTGGCCCGCGGCCTCGCGCGACAGCGCCTCCTCCAGCTTCCAGCGGATGATGTCCAGGACCTGCGGCCGCACCTCGCGGGTGAGCTTCACGCGAGAGGGGGGCAGATGGCCGCGCACGGCCTCCGCCATGTTGCCGGGCAGCGCTCGCAGGGCGACTTCCACCAGGGCGCCGCGCTCGCGCTGGAGCAGCGCCGCCAGCCGCTCCGGATCCCCGGTCCACAGCTGGCCGCGCCGGTCCTTCATCAGCCGCTTGAGTTCCTGCACCACCGCGGGCAGGCGCTTCTCGCGCGGAATCTGGAGGATCTCCTGCGCGCGGTGGCGCAAGAGCGCGCCCTCCTCGTCCGGCAGGTGCTCCAGCGCCGCCATGCTCTCCTGGCCCCCGAAGGTGACCGCGGTGAGCAACATCATGGTCTGGCGCTTGCTGAGCGAGGTGAAGAAGGAATCCAACGGTCACCTCGCGGGCCCCCAGGTGGCCCGCTGAAGATGGAAGTCGTGTCCCCGGCCTGGAGGACACGTCCCGCGGTCCACCCCAGGAGGGCCGCGGGAAGCGACGTGCAGGTCTAGCCCTCGCGACCGCCGCGCGCACGCGCGGGACGCGCCGCCGCGGCGGGGGCAGCGCCACCCGAGCCACCGCGCATGAAGGTCCACCCGGTGAGGCCCATCATCGCCAGGATGAGCGCGAACGCACCGCCGAGGATCATCTTGAAGGTGCTCGCGCTGGCGGCCGTCATGCGCACGCCGAGCACGTCCTGCAGGCGGTTGGTCTCCGTGGTCTCCGCCGAGGGGGCCAGTGCCTCCGTCATCAGCACGGTGACGGCCTCCGGCTTGAGCTCCGCCACGGAGCTGGCGACGAACTGCTTCACCGCGTCCATCGTCACGGGGGGCTTGCCGCCCTCCACCGTGCGGTACTTGATGAACACGGAGGCCGACGGCATCGGCTTGTTCTCCGGCTGCGACAGGTCGTTGTTCTCCGGCACCATCACGATGGCGCGCGCTTCCAGCACACCGTCGATCTGGTTGAGCGCGTTGGAGACCTCACCCGCCATGGCCTTGAGGAGCATGGCGCGCTCCTCCGTGGCGGTGGGCACCATGCTGCCCTTGGCGAAGTGGGACAGGCCCTTCTCCACCGGACGCGGCAGCGAGTTGCGCTTCAACAGCTCCGCGGCCTGCGCGGCGTCGCCCTTGGGGACGACGATGGTGAAGCGCACTTCGTTACCGCCCTCCGCCTTCTCTTTCTTGGAGTTGATGCCGTTCTTGCTGAGCAGGACGTAGATTTCATTCGCGTCCGCCTCCGTCAGCTCGTGCTGCAGCTCGATGGAGCAGCCGGTGAGGAACAGCAGGGCGAGGAGCGGGGCGGCGAAGACGGGCGTTCGGCGAGTCATGGGCGCGCTTAGCTTAACAGGGCCCTTGCAAAACGCGGAAGGGCGCCCCCTCCCGACTTTGGGAGGGACCGCCCTTCGCATGCCGCCATGGCCCGGCGGGGTGGGGACTTCAGACCTGCGTCTTGACGACGTCCTTCAGGCCGCTGGTGGCCTTCTCGACGACCTTCGACGTGAGATCCAACTCCTGCGAGTACTTGTACATGGACGCCTGGAGACCGAGCAGCTCGGCGTTGGACATGTTCTTGCCGGAGGAGGCCTCCTTGATCAGCTTGTCCATGCTGACCTGGCCCTTCTCAAGGCCCGAGACGAGGTCGGACACCATGCCGCCCGACTTGGTCGTCTTGGAGGCTTCGGCCTTCGCGTCCACGGGCTCGGCGCCCTTGGCCGTGGCGGGCTGCTGGGCAGCGCCGCTCACCTTGTTCAGGTTGGCCTTCTCCGCCTTGTTGACGGTCTCCACCTGGCGGACGTTGTCCACCTTCTGGGTGGCCTGCGCGGCCTGGGCCTTGTTGACGTTCTGGGCGGCGTCCACCTGGCCGGCGCCCTGCGCCTTGTCAGCGAGAACTCCGTCGAACTTCGACGCGCCCGTCTTCTGAGTCTGCTGCGCGCCCTGGTCCTGCAGCTTTTGCTGCGCTACCTGTCCCGCGGAGATGCCGCTCATCGGAGCCGCCATGTGACACCCTCCTTGCATCCGTCGAGGGGGGAGGGAGTTCCTCCTCCTCGTTCAAGAGTTCCTTGAGCCGATCAATGGCCCGCGCATGAAGCCGCGACGCCCAGCTCTTCGACTGCCCGATTTCCGCTCCTGCCTCTTCCAGCGTGCGTCCCTGGAAGTAATAGCCCTGCAGGAGCTTGCGCTCTTTCTCCGGAAGCTTCTCGATGGCCGAGCGCACCCGGTTCTTCAACTGCTCCATCTCCAGGCGCTGATCCGCCGGGAGGGATTCATCCACGTAGCCCGCCGCCTCCGCCCCTTCCGCCCCCGCCGCGAAAACCGCCGCGAGGCCCGCCACGGCATCCGAGATGTCTCCAATATCATCGTCGAATGACGACCCGCGGTTGCTTGATCCCTGCTCGCGGTCCGCCAGATTTCCCAGATACGCCGTCGCGCGCTCGCCCTGATAGGCGGTGCGGGCGTCCGCGCCCCGCAAGACCCCCATCTTCCTCAGACCGTCGAAGATGGCGCCCTTGATGCGGTAGTGGGCAAAGGTGAGGAAGTTGGCGCCAACCTTGGGGTCGAAGCGCTCAGCGGCTTCCAGCAGACCGATTTGCCCATAGGCCAGCAGTTCATCCAGCTCCAGCTGGGCATTGAACTGCTTGCGCACGGTGGCCGCGAGCGACCGCACGTACGGGCCGTACTTCTCCAGGATGACCTTCCTGTCTTCACCCAGAGGCAAGCGGCGCGCTCACTCGGCCTTGGACCACAGCCGCTCGAGAACCTGGTTCAGCCGGGGATCATCCTGCAGGGCCCCGGCGATGCGGCCCGTGAGGGCAGCGGACTTCATGTTCAACTTCTCCTGCAACACTTCGGAGACGAGCGCCTTCGTCGCCTCTTCCTTGCTCTTGAAGCCCCCGTTCTTCAGCCGCTTGGCGATGGCGAGGGCCTGCGCCGCGATCGGATCCGTTGCCTGGGGGCCCTGGATGTTGCTGGAGCCTACCAGACCCGAAGGCCCGACGAGCGATTCCGTGCGATCCACCTTGCCGCCAAAGGACGCGCCGGCGGCACCCGACGGACCGGACGCCCCCTTCGCGCCGCCCGCGCGGCCCTTCCCACCCCCACGTCCAACTCCACCGACAGCCATCGACGTACCTCCTTCGCCTTCCGCGACTACTTCTTCGGCGGAGGCAGGGCCCCCGCTTCCTTCGCCTGGATGAGCGCCTGGGCCAGCTTCGCGCCGTCGCTTTCGGGCTCCAGGTCGATGGCGGCCTTCAGTTCCTTGAGGGCCTCCGGCACCTTGCCCATGAACAACAGCGCTTCACCCGCGTGTGCCCGGGGAAGTGACGACAGGGGCGCGAGCCGCTGGGCGACCCGGTAGGCCGCCAGGGCCTTGTCGTGCTTGCCCTGCGCGAACTCCACGGCGCCCAGACCAATCTGGGGCACCTCGCTCTTGGGCATCAGCGCGGCGGCACCGACGAAGACCTCCTTGGCCTTGTCGAAGTGACCCATGTCCAGCCACAGGTAGCCAGACTCCAGCAGGACCATGGCCGGCTGGCGCGCCAGGGGCACGAGGCTGTTGGCAATCTCCGAAGGGGTCTCCGCCATGGACGTCGCGCTGCCTTTCCTGTCGCCGGAAGCACGGAAGGCGGCCGTCGAGGGCCGCCTTCCTTGCACCGGTCAGATTCCGCTGTCCGTGAAGACTAGCGGATGTTGCCGATGGAGTTCTTGGTCGTATCGTGCCGCGACTTCATCACGTTGGAAACAGCCGTGAAGAGCTGCGACTCGTGCTGCATCGCGGACTGCATGTTCAGCAGCTTGACGTTGTCGTCCATCATGGACTTGAGCGAGCCGTTGGTGTTGAGCTGGTCGCCCACGCTGCCGCCCGAGCTGGTGCCAACGCTGGTGCCCAGCGAGGTGGAGCCGCCCGTGGAGGGCAGGCCCGAGCCGCCGACGCCCGGCAGGTTGGTGGAGGGCACCGCGCCGGAGCCGGTGTTCATCACGCCCACGTACGGGCCGCCCTGCATGCCGGAGCCGGAGGCGCCGGAGAAGGTCTGCGCGGAGGAGACGGCCGCGGAGACGATGCCCGCGCCGGGGACGAAGCCCGCCACCGCGCCCACGCCCGCGCCCACGGCGCCGACGGTGCTGTTCAGACCGTTCTGAACGCGCGCACCGAAGCTCGTGTTCGGCGTCTGCCGAGCCGTGGTCATCTGGGTGTTCATGCGCAGGTTCGGACCCATCATGCCGCTGTCGATCTTGCTCATTTCAGCCTCCGCGCTGGTGCCAGCGTTGATTCAAAAGGGGAGCCGGGGATCATCCCGTGGCTCTTTCAAAGGATTATCGGGAGAGTCAGCCGCCGGTTGCCTGCTGGTGACAAGAAATCGTCCGGGCTCCCGAAAAGCCCGTTATTTCCGGCCCTTGGACTGCTTCGACTCGGCGACGAGCTTCTCGCGGACGTCCACGAGCATGCCGAGCAGCTCCTCGGACCGCGCGATCGCAGCCTGGGCCTTCTTGCCGATCTCCGCGCGCGGGCCCTTGAGGTCGGCGAGCCCCTGCTTGACGGGCGCGAAGAGCGCCTGGACGTCGCTGGCGGAGGCCTTCTCGATGAAGGTCTCGACGGCGGGGTAGGACGGGACAGGCAGTTCCTGGGGCTGGGGCTGCGGCGCGGAGGGCCTGGCGGGCGGGGGCATCGAGGTCACGGTCTCCTGGCAGGGGCAGCCGTGAGGCCAGCCTCCGCTCTTTCCCCAGCACGCTAGGTGAATCCGGAATCGGCTTCAAGCACCCCACCCGGCGGCTGGAGCGCCGGTTGTCGGTTCCGGGCCACGCCCCACGGGCCGGAGAGCGAACGGGCACGCACGCGGTCTTCCCCCTCCGGCCTGTCTCCCGCGCCCACCACCCCTAGCTTTTTCCCAGCGGGGGGCCCCGTGGGTGCCGCCCCGTCCCACTCACACATCATCCGGGAGAGATTCCATGAAGAAGCTCATTGGGGTTTTCGCGTCCGTGGCGCTGCTGGGTTCGGGTGTGGCCTTTGCCCAGGACAGCACGACGCAGCAGGGCGCGCAGCAGCCGTCGACGTCGTCCGGCAGCATGCAGGGCTCCTCCGGGAGCACGGGCAGCTCGGACGCCATGGGCGGCTCGGGGTCGTCCGCGGCGCACTCGACGGGCTCGTCGAGCATGACAGGCGCGAACGAGCTGACGGGCAAGGTCGTCAAGAGCGAGAGCAAGAAGGTCTACGTCAGCAGCACCAGCGGCGCGGTGGTGCCCCTGGATATCGACAGCAAGACGCAGTTCACCGACCCGAGCATGAAGAACGCCAAGAGCCTGAAGGAGGGCCAGGAGATCCGCGCCAGCTTCCAGGTGAAGGACGAGAAGAACATGGCGACCAGCATCTCGCCGAGCTCGGGCACGGGCGGCTCGGGCTCCGACCCGATGGCGCCGGACTCGTCCATCAACGAGGGCACGGGCGGCTCGGGCATGGATGACAAGAACCAGGGCACCGGCAACGACTCCACGATGAACCCGGACACGGGCTCCAACACGGGTTCCAGCAGCTCGCCGAAGACCTACTAGCAGCGCCACTCCCCTCCCCTGTTCCTCTCCCGACTGGGAGGGGAGCCCCGGCTCGCGGCCCCCGTTCGTCGGTGGGCCGCGGGCGTCTTTCCATGATGGGCGCTTCCTCGCCGCGGAAGCAGGAGCGGCATGGATCACAAGGCGGATGTCGTCATCCTGGGGGCCGGTGCCGCGGGGCTCGCCGCGGCTGAACGATTGATGAGCCAGGGCCTGCGGGTCATCGTGCTGGAGGCCCGAGACCGCGTGGGCGGCCGCATGGCGACGCTCCGGGACACGGTGGCGGACGTGCCCCTGGAGCTGGGCGCCGAGTTCGTCCATGGCAAGCCCGCTGGATTGCTGAGGCGCATCCACCGGGCGGGGCTGACGGTAAGCCCATGCAACGACACGCATGCGCTCCTGTGGCGTGGGAAGCTGGGTGACGGGGACGACGCCTTCGCGTTCCAGGAGCCCCTGATGTCCGCGCAGGGACCGGACCGGCCCATGGCAGCGTGGGTGGCGGAGCAGGCGCGCATCCACCGGTGGCCGCCCGTCGTGTGCGCGATGGCGCGCTCGTACGTCCGGGGCTTCTACGCGGCGGATCCGTGCGTCGCGAGCACGCTCGCCATCTCGCGGATGGAGCGGACCGCTGACGCAGCCGGGGGCACGACGCCGTCGCGCGTGCTGGAGGGGTATGACCGCGTGCCGCACGCGATGGCCGAGAAGCTGTTCGCGAAGCCGGACACGCTGTTCCTCAACGCCGTGGCCGAGGAGGTGCGCTGGAGACCGGGCTCGGTCCTCGTGCGGGCCCGGACGAGGCAGGGCACTCCGCTCGGGACGTTCCAGGGGAAGCACGCGGTGGTGACGCTTCCCGTGGGTGTGTTGCAGGCGAAGCCGCCCGCTCCGGGGGCCGTGCGCTTCGTGCCTCGCGTGCGTGAGCAGGAGCGCGCCTGGAACCGGTTGGCGATGGGCTCCCTGGTGAAGGTCCTGCTGCGCTTCCGCACGGCGTTCTGGCGGGAGCAGGAGGACACCTCGCGCTTTGGCTTCTTCCACGCGCCCGCCTCCGCGTTCTCCACGTGGTGGACGCTGTCGCCCCATCGACGCACGCGGCACCTGGTGGGCTGGAGTGGAGGCCCTACCGCCGCCTCGCTGTCCCGCTCGATCGAGAAGGTGGTGCTGGGACGCGCACTCCAAGGGCTGTCCCTGCTCTTCCATCTCCCCGTGCGGGAGCTGCACGCGCGGCTGGAAGCGTGGCGCGTACAGGACTGGCAGGCGGAGCCGTACACGCGCGGGGGCTACGCGGTCATTCCCTCGGGCGCGATGGACGCCGTCGAGACACTCGCGAGGCCCGTGGGGCGGACGCTCTTCTTCGCTGGCGAGGCCACGCACGTGGGCGGAGATGAAGGCACCGTGCATGGCGCGCTCGAGACGGGACGGCGTGCGGCGGACGAGCTGTTGGCCCGGCGCTCGAAGGCTTGAGCCCTTTCCGCCCTCCTGGCGGAGGAGCGGGCGGAGGGGCGCTGGCGCTGATGTGGATGCGTTCGCGCGTGGACATCTTCAGGGCATGCGCCTCTGGATCGCCATCGTCGCGGGATTGAGCATGGGTCAGGCGTACGACCCGGAGCCGTTGCCTCCAGAGGATCCGTCCGTGAGGGACCCCGCCGCCGCGGCCTTGCAGGATGCCTATGAGCAGGCCAATGAGGACCGGAACGGTGCGCGGCCTCCGCAGGGCTATGTCATCCAGGCCCCGTCGGATCCGACCGAAGGCAGCTATTACTCGCTGACGCCCCTGATGTCCGATGGCGACCCGCCGGTCACTTCGGGCGATGTCGCGGTCCAGCAGTCCCAGAGGTATGTGCCGCCGCCCGTCCCCACGGTCTTCGAGCAGGAGCCCGCGTCGAATGAGGCGACGGAGACGGAGGCGGCGCAGCCCCAGACGGGCACGGGAGGCGCTGGAGCCGCGGGGAGCCCCACGGAACAGCCCGCCACGGGTCCGGGGGCGGCGGGGACGACTCCGACCACGGGTGGAACCACCTCGGGGCAGCCCGCGACGGGCTCGGGTGCCGCGGGGACTGCGCCAGCCTCCGGTCCCACTGAGACGAATGCCCCTGGCTTCGGCGGCGCCTACGACACGGGTGCGGCCTCCTCGGCCCCTCAGAGCAACGTCGCTCCGGAAGGCACGAGCGAGGCACCGCTGGATACGTCAAGCGTGACGGTGCAGGAGCCGGGGACCGCGACGGGCGGCGCGGGTGCTGCCGGCACGACGGGGACCGGATCCGCCACGCCGCCCGCGACGGGTGGGGCGGGCACGGCGGGAACTGGCGCCGCCGCTCCGTCTGACACGACCGCACCGGCCCAGACGCCCTCGGATCAGACGACGCAGGCTCCCCAGGGGGTACAGGGGCAAACCCAGACGCCGGTTCAAACAACGCAAGCGCCTCAGGGCGCGCAGGGGCAGGCCCAGACGCAGCAGGCCGCCGCTGCCAATGAGGAAGTGACGCGTCTGCGCCAGCGCATCGCGGACCTGGAGCAGGAGATGGAAGCTCGCGACACGCGCGCCACCGAGCGCACCCAGTCCGTGCAGACCCAGGTGGACACGCATGAGCAGCGCGCCTACGAGGCCGAGCGTGCCCGGCAGCAACGGCTGGCGCGGATCCAATCCGGCGGCCAGTGGATGCTCGCGGCGGATCAGGCGCTGGAGCAGGGCGAGATGAACGTGGACAACGCCCTGGACATCGCCGACGAGGATTTCTCCGTCGTTCGTCAGAGCGCCGCGGCCTTCGGGCAGGGTGGCGTCGTGGTCCAGGCCGAACGCATCCGCGCGCAGATCGCCTACGCCCGGGATGCCGCCAACCGCCGGGACAGCTACGCCGCGCGCATCGCCCTGCAGAGCGCGGGCGATGACCTGCGGCTGGCGCGCGCCGCGAGCCTGGAGCGCTCGGGCACGTCCAACTCACTGCTCAATCCGTGATGCGCGGGGTGGTGCTCGCCGGCGCGCCCGCGGGCTTCGCGATGAGATAGCCCTGCACGAAGTCCACCCCGTGCCGGCGCACCCAGGACAGCTCCTCGGGCGTCTCGATGCCCTCGGCCACCGTCTGGATGCCGAGCTGCCGGGCGATCTCCAGCAGCTTCTGCACGATGGACGCCTTGTAGGGGTCCGCGTGGACGCCCCGCACCAGCTCCATGTCCAGCTTCATGAACTCCGGCCGGAGCTGGTGGATGAGGTTCAGCGACGAGTAGCCCGCGCCCAGGTCGTCCAGCGCCACCTTGAAGCCCGCCGCCCGATAGAAATCCACGATGGCGCGCAGGTGCGCCGCGTTCGCGGCCCGGTCGGATTCGATGATCTCGAAGACGACGTGCGACTCCGGGATGCCCGACTCGCGGATGGCCGCCACCGTGGAGCGCAGGCAGTAGGCCGGATCGTAGATGGCCGTGGGCGTGAAGTTGATGAACAGGTGCGTGCTCAGCTGGTGCCGCACCGCCTCGCGGATGGCCGTGGTCCGCGCGGCCAGGTCCAGCTGGAACAACAGGTCCGCCTCGCGCGCCGTGTCGAACAGCCGGTTCGGGGGAACCAGCGCCCCGTCGCGGTCGCGGCCTCGCAACAGCGCCTCGTGCGCGAAGACGCGCGAGGTGTCCTGCGCGTGCACGATGGGCTGGAAGAACGTGGTGAGCCGCGACTCCGCCAGCATGTCCACCAGCCACCCGGACTGATGCAGCGTGGTGAGCCGCTGCAGTGAGTCCACGCGCGGGAAGTCCGCCATGCCGGGCTCGCCGTCGCCCTCGACGAAGAGGGCGCGCGTGCCCCGCACCTCCTCCGCCGTCAGCACGTTGGGGAGGCTCGCGGAGAGCTTCCGCAGGCCGCCCTGCCCCATCCCCACCACGACACACTGGACGTCGGTGCGCAGCTGGAAGGTGTCCCCCGAATCACGCAGGTGCGCCACCAGCTTGCCCAGGCTGTGGCCCAGCGGCGGCCACAGGAAGAGACGCCCCGGTACGTCCGGCGTCTCGGGCAGGGTCTGGCAGCGTCCACATCCGTTCAACGGGGTCATGACACAGCCTTGGCGTCACGGGGTGTGGCGGAAGATGAGCAGCCCGCGCGTCGTGTCCCACCCATACACCAGCCCGTCCGCGACATGAACGCCCTGCAGGCCGTCGAAGTAGCTCTTGCCACGGCCCGCGTCGGTCTCGTTCCAGGTGTTGAAGTACCCGGCGGCCTTCGGCGTCCCCAGCGTGGACACGTCGTACACCCGCAGGCCGTCCTGGTAGTTGGCCACGTAGAGCGTGGTGCCCGACAGGGTCATGCCGCCCAGCGTCGCCTCGAGCCGCAGCGGCAACTCACCGCGCTGCACGATGGCCTCCGGGTTCGTGGCATCCAACGCCAGGATGGAGGAGCCCCACGCGTCCGAGCCCTGGTAGACGACCGCGGTGTCCCCCAGCTTGCCCACCGCCAGGGCGCTGGTGGAGGGCCCGCCGAAGCGGCCCAGGATCTTGGGCAACTTCGCCGTCGTCGCCAGGGGCGCGAGGTCCGTCACCGTGATGCCGTAGCTCCAGTTGCTCACGTACAGGCGGTTGTCCTGCACCGCCAGGGCATAGGGGTACTCGCTCAGGTCGGGCGAGGAGCCCTCCACCGTGTAGCGCACCACGAGGGTCGGCGCGGACGGCTGGGTCACGTCCAGGATGATGATGTCCGACTTGGGCAGGGGCGACGCCACGTAGAGCAGGTTGCCGGCCTTCGCCAGGCCGTCCACGCGCACCGTCAGGTCCCCCAGCACCGTCTTGTCGCAGGTGGGGACCTCCGGGTTGGCGAGGCTGCAGATGCGGATGCCCTTCGCGTAGGTGCCCAGGTAGAGCGTCGTGCCGTTGACGAGCGCGTTGGTGAACGTCTCCGAGGGAATCTTCTGCTCGGACACCAGCGTCGGGTTCGCGGGATCCTTCACGTTGTAGACGAACAGGCCCTCGCTGCCCGCGATGACGTAGGCGTAACCGTCCGCGACCGCCACGCCGTTGGCGGCGCCGCGGGGCAGCACGCCCTGGCCCAACAGCGCCACGCGGTCGGACTCGGCCTCGCCCTCGCGACGCACGACGCGCCTGGCGGTGAAGGTGCCCTGGCTCACCGTCGCGCCGTTGCCGCACACGCGCACCACCCCCAGCACCTCGCCCGGCCCGGAGGCCTTGCAGCCGGCGAACGCGTAGCGCACCGTCGAGCCGGCCGTGCTGCCCGCCACGTCGCTGGCCAGGAAGAAGGTGTCCGGAGTGACTTGCTTCGTCGTCATCGCCAGGCCGACGAGGAGCGGCTCCCCGGGCGAGAACCGGATGGACGAAGGGCCCGAGTAGCCGTCATTCAGGTCGACGTTGACGTTCCACACGCCTTCCGCCTGAACGGCACCCAACGTCGACCTGTCACAACCGGTCAGGTCGATGGCTTCAAGCTGACACTCAGCCTTGTTATCGGAACTGTCCTTGCCACAACCGAAGGCGAGGAGCGCGGTAGCGGCGACGAGAGAGAGACGATTCATTCCCTCCTCCATACCGGGCCATCCCGACCGCCGCCAAGTCCCACGGCGTGCATAGAGGGAGAAGCGCCGGGACGTCCACCGCAACGCAAAGAAACAAAAGGACCGCTTGTGCGTTTCCGGTGGGAGAGGGAGCCTTCCGCCAGGCCCCTGATAGCCTGTCTCCTCGCCGTACCGAGGTGCTTTTTGAACCCCCGTCCGCACGTCATCGCCGTGCTGCTGGCCCTGCTCCTGCCGGAGCTCGCGCTGGCCCAGGTCTTCGTCGTTCCCCGCCGCGCGGGGAAGACGCCCGTGAACAGCTTCGAGTTCGAGTGGCGGCATATCGACATCCTCGTGGGCCCCGCCGCCACCGGCCTGGCGAAGCCCGCGGACCACACCGCGCATGAGAATCCTCCCGGCACGCAGGGCGGCGCCAATCCGCAGGCGCCCACCACGTCGCCCCAGACGGGCGACCCGCAGTCTCCGCCGGGCGGCCCGGAGGTCACCCCTTCCGGCAACGTGACCATGGCACCGCCGGGTGATCGGATGCCCCCGACCGATGGCATCGCGCTCGACATGGGCGCGTCCGACGCCGGCATCCCTCCGACCGTCACGGGCCTTCCCGACGGCGGAATCCCGCCCCCGGGCGTGGTGGCGCTGGTGGACGGCGGCACGGTGGGCGACGCGGGCACGCTCGCGGGCGTCACCAGCGAGGACGGCGGCGCGGTGTTCTCCGGCGCGCCGCTGATGCTGGGAGGCGGCACGGACGGCGGCTTCAAGTACACCTACGCAAAGGACCTGGGCGCGAAGACGGGCGGCGTGCGCTTCTACTTCTACGAGCGCGAGCGCGAAGTGGCCGAGCGGGCCGCGCCCATCGTCGAGGAGGCGTACCGGTACCTGGTGGATCAGTTCAAGTACGTCCCCACGGAGACGTTCCCGTACATCCTCTACAGCAGCTACGCGGAGTTCCTGCAGACGAACGTGTTCGCGGTCTCCGAGGGCACGCTGGGCGTCACCTCCACGGAGGACCTGAAGCTGTCGCTGCCGTACCTGGGCGACCACCACCTCTTCGAGGAGGTCAGCACGCACGAACTGGCGCACCAGTTCACCATCCAGAAGGTGCGCACCGTGGCCGAGCAGGCCAAGACGTTCGGCGATCCGCTGGGTGGCTATCCGCTGTGGTTCATCGAAGGTCTGGCGGAGTTCTACGCCAAGCGCGGCCTGGACCCCGAAGCCGAGATGATGGTGCGGGACCTGCTGGTGAACCCGGACCTGATGAAGGGCTATGCCTTCCTCGACTTCTTCTCCCCCGGGCCGTACGGCTACCTGTGGATCTACAAGGTCGGTCAGGCGCGCGTGGCGTTCCTGGAGGACGAGTACGGCGCGGGCATCACCCAGCGGCTCCTGGAGGAGGCACCCCGGCTGGTGGGCGGCTCGCGCGATTCCCCGTCGCTCAAGTTCGAGGAGTTGCTGGAGCGGCTGACGGGGGATGATCCCAAGCGCATCTCCGCGCGGTTCGAGAACTGGCTCAAGCGCCGGGCGTTCAAGACGTACCTGGACTCGTCGCAGACGGCGCCCGCGCTGGACTCGATAGGCGAGACGCCGGGAATCGTGACGGCGATGGCCAGCGGCCCGGACGGCAACGTGCTGGCGCTGCGCACCATCATTCCGGAGACGGGCGAGAGCCGGCTGTACCTCACGGATCCGCGCACGCCGGGCAAGACGGTGAAGGTGGTGGGCGACGGCGTGCCGGGCGTGGAGTCCCTGCACCCGGTGTCCGGCCGCAACTTCGCGCTGACCAAGGACAAGCTCGCGTTCGTGGCGGAGCGCACCGGACGCGACGTGCTGTACGTGCAGGACTACGTGCACACCTCCGAGAAGCGGGCCACGGACGTGCTGGTGCGCCGGTCGGCCGTGCGCACGGGCATTGGCACGGAGGTGGGCCTCAACGTGACGCTGGAGACGGGCGACCGGCGCGCGTACCGCGTCGACAAGCAGGGCGTGCTGGCCATCTACTCGCCGGCCTTCTCTCCGGACGGCCGCTACGTCGCGTTCATCGGCATCAACGACACGGGCCTGCGCGACGTGTACCTGGTGGACCTCACGCAGGGCGAGGACGCGAAGATCCGCAAGCTCACCGACGACGTCTTCGCCGAGCGCCAGGTCACCTGGGGCCCGTCCGGCATCATCTACACGTCCGACGCGACGTCGCACCGCAAGTACAACCTCTTCCGCATCAAGCCGGACGCGCCGGTGGGACAGTCCGAGCGCCTCACCAGCGAGGACCGCGACGAGGCGGATCCGCTGGCGCTGCCTGACGGCCGCGTGTTCTTCGTGGCCTTCAACAAGAGCAGCTCCGACCTGCACGAGCGGCTGGCGGATGGCCGCATCGTGCGCCGCACCGACCTGACGACGGGTGTCTTCGAGCCGGGCCCCGGCCCCGACGGTGGCCTGTGGATGCTCTTCCACATGAGCGGTGAGCGGAAGCCGTCCCTGCTGCGCCCGCCGCGCATGCTGTCGCTGGAGAGCCCGAAGGAGCCGGTGGCGGATCCGCCCTCCCCCATGGCGCTCAAGCCGCTCACCGACGCGCAGGCCTACAGGCCCTTCACCCGGGAGAACATCGAGCTGGGGCCCATCTTCGGCTTCGCGGGCGCGGGCGGCGGCGGCTTCGTGGGCCAGGTGTTCGCGTCCGCGTCCGACCGGCTTCGCGACCACCAGATGGTCCTGACGCTGGCGGTGTACGGCTCCTTCGAGTTGACGGACGGCCTGCTGCTCTACGTCAACGACGAGAAGCGCACCACGTGGGGCGCCGGTCTGTTCCAGTCACTGCGCTTCCGCGTGGACAAGACGTTCGACAACCTGCCGCCGGAGCAGCGGCCGTTCTTCGTGTCGTCGGAGCGTTACTTCGGCGCGTTGGGCAGCCTGCGCTACCCGCTCAGCACCTTCTTCTACGTCCAGGGCGACCTGAGCATCGGCGGCACGAAGTACTTCCTGGATGACTACAACGAGTTCTACCTGGCGTTCCCAGAGCGCAACGTGTCGAACATGGAGCTCTTGTCCGCGTGGCGCGCGGACAACCAGCACATCCGTTTCCAGACGGAGCTGAGCGGGCGCGTCGGCTACGACAGCATCAAGTACCACTACGCGACGGGGCCGCTCGCGGGCAGCTCCGTGCTGCTGGAGGCCACCGCCGGCGTGCAGCCCTTCGACGGGCAGGCGTACGGCAACCTGCGCCTGGACGCGGAGCGGTACTTCCCCATCTACGGCCGCACCAACTTCTTCGCGCGCCTGGGCGCGGGCACCACGGCGGGCGGCCGCTACGCGCGCTCCTACTACCTGTCCAGCTTCGACACCCTGCGCGGCGTGAACTTCGGCGACGAGCGGTGGCTCCTGGGCCAGCACTTCGTCTACTCCACGCTGGAGGCGCAGCTGCCCCTCAACGACATCATCCGGGTGGCCTTCCTGAGCGACCTGGAGGCCATCGCCGCGGTGGACATGGGCGGCGTGGGCGACGGCGCGAGGGACCTCTGGGACCACCGCGTGCTCAACGCCGTCGTCGGCTTCAACCTGTCGCTGGGGCCCCTGCTGCTGCGCCTGCACTTCGCGAAGCCCTTCGACATCAACGCCGCCGCGGGCATGCCCGACGAGGGCTGGGTGACGAACTTCTCCATCGGCGTCGCCGGCCTCAACGGCTTCTTCGACACCAGGGGCGACCGCAAGCCCGGCTCCTCCACGCCGGGCCCTGCGCTGATGCCGGCACTGGGCGGCGGCTACACCACGCCCCTGGTGCACTGAGGTCAGGGGCGCGCTTCCCACTTCACGGGGAAGCGCGCTCCCGTGTCAGGACTGCGCGGCGACGAGGGCGGCGTTGGCGCGAGCCAGTGGCCCCCCGTCGTTGGGGATTCGCTCGAAGTCCCCGCGCAGGGCCTTGATGGCGAACTTCTCCAAATCAATCTCCCGGCGGGTGCGCACGCCCAGCCCCCGCACCAGCACGGAGAGGGGCCCGAAGCCGGTGAGGCCATGCTGGAGGAGCAAGGCCAGGGTGATTCCGCCGAGCACTCGCCAGCCCCGGCCGGACCTGCGGCCCAGCAGCAGGCCGCCGAGCGCCAGCGCGGGGACGCCCACGACCAGGGTGCGGTGCACGTCCCATTCGTGCTCCAGCTTTTCGAGGTACCGGCTCATCTCCGAGCGGTCTCCCTGCTCCGCCATGTAGCGGACACACGACTCCACATGGGCGTCGATGCGCCGGTTCATCGTGGAAGGCGCGTGGGCGCGCACGGCATCGGTCGAGGTCTGGTTCCAGGACTCCATCATCGCTCCCTTGACGGACTTGGGCCGTCCTCCAGCCTGCTCTCAGGAAAGCTAGTTCCGGCGGTCGTGTCCGTGCACAGCGCGGCGTTCCGTGGCCTTTGCCCGGCTGCTCGCCCCAGGGGGCGATGACGCCTGCCTCCCCTGTTCTGGAGGGCAGGCGGGCAGGCCTCACGCGGTCCGGCAGAGGCTCCTGGAGAGGGCAGGCGAGCATTCCGGGGAGGGAAAGAGTTTTCCATTCGCTGGGTGATCCAGGGCCCATGCGTCGCCCCTGTGGACTTCCTTGCAGGCGACGGGCGGCTCCTTCCGCCTTCCTGGCAGGGAGGCATGGGGCTTGCTCAGCGGTAGGACGATGATGCGCCTACGACTCCTGATCAGTCTCTCGATGCTGCTGGCCGCATGCGGTGCCGGAACGTCGAATCCCGATGACCCACAGCCCTCCGTGACCGACCCCGGCATCACGGACCCCAACACACCGGACTCCGGCTCGCCCGACTCGGGCACCCCGGATGCGGGGGCTTCCGACGGCGGCTCCGTGGATGCGGGCACCGACCCCGTGGATGGCGGGAGCACGGATGCCGGCACGGATCCGCAACCTGTTCCGGAGGTGGAGCGGCCCTACACGCTGCCGAAGCTCCAGACGGCGCTGCCGGAGTACGTGCTGATCATCCCTCCGGAGGCGATGGAGAAGTTCAACACGGACCCGTGGACGGAGGAGCAGGACGCGACGTTCCAGGCGAACGGCAAGACGCTCCCGGTGAAGGTGCGGCTGCGCGGCGCCTCCGCGCGCTTCTTCAACAAGAAGAGCTGGAACGTCAGCTTCGCGGACAAGGACAAGTTCGAGGGACGCACGTCGCTCAACCTCGTCGCCGAGTACGCCGACGCGTCGATGATCGCGGAGAAGATCTCCTACGACCTGCTGGCTGCGATGCGGGTGCCGGCGTCGAAGGCGACGTTCGTGCGGCTCTCCGTGAACGGCCACTACGAGGGCGTGTTCCTGGAGGTGGAGCAGGTCAACAAGGCCTTCCTCAAGGCGAGGCAGTTCCCGGATGACGACGCGTCCATCTACCGCGCGGGATGGAAGGACACGGAGTTCAAGACGTGGAAGGTCCCCTACCAGGGCGACTGGGTGAAGAAGACGAACGAGAGCGAGCCCGACGACGCGCTGTGGGAGGTGCTGGACGTCATCAACCACACGCCGGAGCCGCAGCTGGTGGCCGCGCTGGAGAAGAACCTGGAGATCGAGTCCTACGTGCGCTCCATGGTGTTGGACGCGCTGATGTCCAACAACTACGTGGAGGACTCCGAGAGCTACTTCATGCACGACGACATCACCGGGCGCTGGCGCTACGTGCCCTGGGACTTGAACAACGTCGACGCGCGCTGGTGGCACGAGAACACCGTCGCGGACCAGTCCGCCTCCACGAAGAACATGAAGCACCCGCTGTTCAGCTTCACGCTGCTGGATGGCTGGGTGGAGAAGATGTACCAGCAGCGCAAGTTCGAGCAGGGCAGCTACCCGGGCTATCTGCCGGCGTTCTCCAACATGGGCACGCGCGTGGTGCTGAACCCCGTGCTGCGCTCCCGCCTGGAGGCGCGGCTGGACAAGGCGCTGGACGAGGTCTTCACCTCGGCTGTGATGAACCCGTACATCGACCAGCTCCATGCGTTGATCAACGCGTCCATGCAGCAGGACCCGTACATGGACTACGCGAAGTTCAGCGCGGGCAAGGCGTACATGAAGCGCTTCGTGCAGGTGCGCCGCGAGTTCGTGATGGCGGAGGTGAAGCGGCTGAAGGCGGCGCAATCCACGCTGGTGCTGGAGGCGTTCGACCCGCGCGCGGGCTGGGTGGAGGTGGCCAACCACGGCACGCAGGCCGTGTCGCTCCAGGGCATGACGCTGACCACGAACCTCCGGGTGAACCTGGCGGGCGGTGACTACGCGCCCACCATCGTGAAGGCCCCCATGGGCGCGGTGCTGGGCAACACGACGGTGGCGCCGGGCCAGACGGTGCGGCTCACGGCCGTCTCGCTGGGCATCACCTTCCCCGCCAAGGGCGAGGTGGGCCTGTTCGACGGCACGTCGGTGGTGGGCGTGAAGGACGCGCTGTTCTACGGCGAGCTGCCCGCGGGCAAGCACTACGCCCGCGGCGCGGAGGGCTGGGAGGTGCGCTGAGCCCTACTGCCGCTCGCGCACCACCAAGGTGCGGCGAGCGGTGAGGCCGCGGTCGTCGGTGACGAGGATGTCGTGCGTACCCACGCTCGGCTTCCACCACAGGCGCTCCGCGGCCTTCGCCGTTCCCAGGACGGCGCCGTCCACGAACCACGTCAGCTCCCGGTCGTGCGCGGCCTCCGCCTCCAGGGGGATCTTCTGCTCCTCCGTGTTCATGCCCGGGATGAGCAGCGCCACCTGCCCTTCCGGCGGCGAGAGGATGGTCGGCGTGTCTCGCTCGCCTCCCGCGACGCAGCCGGGTGCCAGAGGCGGCGGTTCAGGCAACTGACGCTGCTGCTCCGCGAGCCACCGCCGCAGGCTGGACGGCCAGGTCAGGTACACGCGCGACTCCGTCTTGCGCCCGTCCCGGCACCCAGGCCCCACCGCCAGCCCCGTCGTCACGTCCACCTCCACGCGGTGGTGGTACGGACACGGTGTCGTCGGCACCGCCGTGCGCACCGCGTCCACCCGCTTGCGCTGCGTGCACGCGTCCGTGGGCAGGTGCCCCGAATACGCGCAGACCTCCACGCTCACCAGGTCCTTCGGCGGCGCGGCGTCCTCCTCCTGCACCGCCGTGCCTCGCGGGCCAATGCCCTCCAGGATGTCGAACAGCAGCGGGGCCGCGTTCTCCGCTCCCACCAGGTGCACGCTCGACGCGTGGTCGAAGTTGCCCAGCCACACCACCGCCGTGTGCTTCGGACCGGAGCCCGCCGCCCACGCATCCCGGTTGCCGAAGCTCGTGCCCGTCTTCCAGTGCACCCGCGCCGGCAGTCCCGTGAGCCGCCGCCGCTCCGGGAAGTCCGGCCGGTCCCTCAACGCCAACGCCTGTCGCGTCAGCCACGACGCCCCCGGCGACACCAACGCCTGGGCCTTCTTCGGCGCCGTGTCCTGCGCCAGCACCCGCAGCGGACGCGCCTGCCCGTCCCCCGCCAGCGCCAGGTACACGCCCGTCAACTCCAGCGGCGTCAGCTCCAAGCCGCCCACCGCAGCGGACAGGCCGTAGTGCCCCGGCCGTGGATCCAAGCTGGTGACTCCCGCCTGCCGCAGTGAACCCAGGAAGCCCTCGACTCCTATCCGTTCCAGAAGCCTCACGAACGGCAGGTTGAGCGACTGTGACAGCGCGGACTCCATCCGCACCAGCCCCAGGAACCGCCCGTCGAAGTTGCGCGGCTGGTAGCCGCCGTAAGCCATGGGGATGTCCGGCACCAGCGTCTCCGGTCCCACCAGGCCCTGATCAATCCCCAGCGCATACAGCAGCGGCTTGAGCGCGGACCCCGGCGAGCGCTGCGTGGCGAAGCCGATGATCTGCCCGCCGTGCTGGGCATCGAAGAAATTGAAGTTCCCCACCAGCGCGCGCACCTCGCCCGTCTCCCGGTCCGCCACCACCGCCGCGCCGTTGTGGATGCCCTGCCGGTCCAACCGCCGGGCCGCTTCGCCCAGCGTGCGCTCCACGAAGCGCTGCGTGCCCGCGTCCAGCGTCGTCGCCAGCCACGTCTCCCCGGGCCGCTTCGCCTTGAGCCACACCGCCGCGTGCGGCGCTTCCCTCGGAAACGGCGTGAGCACGTCCGGCACCGTCGTCGCCCGCACCTCCGCCAGCACCGTGTCGGACGCGACGCCCTCCACGGCCAGCCCTCCGGACTCCAGGAGCCTCCGGGCGATGTCGTCCCGGGCCGAGCGCAGCCGGTCCTGGTTCTCCGGCGACGGGAAGCGCCGGTTCGGGTTCTGCGGCACCGCCAGCAGCGTGGCGATCTCCGCCGGGCTCAGGTGTTGGGCGGTGTGCCCGAAGTACGCGAGCGCCGCCGCCTCCACGCCCTCCACGTTGCGCCCGTAGGGCACGAACTGGAGATACGCCTCCAGCACCTCCTGCTTGGACAACCGCGCCTCCAGCTGGGCGGCGCGGAACGACTCAATCACCTTCGAGGTGAACGTGCGGGGACGGGGCTCCAGCACGCGCACCAACTGCATCGTCAACGTGGAGGCTCCCGACACCCGCCGCCCCCGGCTCAGGTTGAGACCGAGGGCGCGCAGGGCCGCGAGCGGATCCACGCCCGGGTGCTGGAAGAACCGCTTGTCCTCCAGCGCCAGGAGGGCGCGGACATAGGCCCGGTCGATGCGGTCCTTCGGCGCGGGGATGCGCCACCGCTCGTCCGGGGCGAGGAAGACGTACGCGGGCGACCCGTCCCGGTATGCCATCACCACCGAGGGGGGCGCCGCCAACCGGTCCGGCAGCGGCACCCACCAGGCCGCCACGAGGCCCGTGCCCAACAGCACGAGCCCCGCCAGCGCCACCCCTACCCACTTCCTCACGTTGAGACGCACGCGACGCATGGGGCCTAGAGCAGGTCGTCCTTCCAGGGACCCAACACCTGCACCGTGCCCGCGGCATCCCGGGCCCAGAGCGAGGAGTCGTACATCGCTTCCGCCTCCGCGGACGGCAGGGTGAAGCTGCCCGCGGTCACCGCGCGCACCGCGTAGACGAGCTTCTTCGTCTCATGGGCCTGCAGCGCGCCGAACGCCTCCATGCGGTCATCGCGCACGTTCACGTAGTCGGCGGCCCAGAGCGAATCCGCGTCCACCCAGTCCACGCTGCCGCCGCGCCCCAGGCGGGCATTTTCGATCTCCCAGCCCGCCGGCAGCCGGTCCACCAGCGCGATGTTCTGCACGCGCTCGCCCCGGGTGTTGGTCACCTCCAGCTCCACGTAGATGAGGTCCGCCAGCTTCACCGGCTGCGCCTTCATGTCCAGCGCGGTGCCGTCCAGCGAGCGCCAGGTGCGCTTGAGCGCCAGCCCCTCGCCCCCCACCTTCACCTCAGGCGTGGTGCGCACGCCCTCGCTGTTGAGGATGAGGTACACGCTGCCGCTGCCCTTCTCCTTCAGGTCCAGCGACACGCTGGCGCGCTCGCTGGCGCGGGCCAGGGACCACGTGCGATCCGACACGCGCGAGTCCTTCTCCGCGACGGGCGCCACCGTCTTGCCCGCCACCGTGAGCGTGGGCGGCGAGAAGCTGGTCGCCGTGCCCTGCAGCCGCTTGCCCAGGCCGGTGATGCCCCAGACCAGCTCCTGCGTGGAGTAGTACGCCGACGTGCGGGACGACAGCGCCGTCGCCACCATGCGCGCCAGGGGTTCCCCTTCCGGCGCGTCGCCGAAGAGGTCCTGGAAGGTGCTGAGCATCATCCCGCGACGGCGCCGGTCCGAGTAGAACGACCAGTTGTTGCGACGGTCATCGGTGACGGTGGACACGTCCGGGTTGCGCAGCTCCTTCTCGTAGCGGCGGTCGCCGGACAGCCACAGCGCGGCCTTGAGCAGGTACAGGTCCTCCTGCTCTTCGCCGCCGAGCGCGGCCTTCTTCGCCGCCGTCTCCAGCGCGCTCACCATCGCCTGCGCCCGCGCCTTGCGCCCCTTGCCCGCCACCGCGAGCACGTAGTGCATGTACGCCTCCGAGTGCTGGCCGTAGTGGTCGTCCTGCCCCACGCGGCCCTCCTTCCGGGTCAGTTCGTCACCCATCCACGCGAGCGCGCTGTCCACGCGGTCGTCCGGCACCGGGTACTTCAGCTTGCGCGCGTCCAGCAGCATGTGCGTCGCGTAGGCCGTGCCCCAGGCCATCGGCTCCGTCTGGCCCGGCCAGTACGCGAAGCCACCCGAGGCCGTCTGCATGGACAGCACCCGGTTGATGCCCGACTGGACCATGTCCTCCACCTTCGCCGTGGAGACCAGCGTCGGATCCACACGCTCCACCAGCTGGCTCACGAACAGCAGCGGGCGGGTGGAGGACGTCGTCTGCTCGATGCAGCCGTACGGGTAGCGCACCAGGTACGAGAGGTGCTGGAGCGACTTCGCGTACGGATTGTTCGTCACCCAGACGTTGGTGCGCTCCGTGGTGGGCACCCAGCCAGCGAGCAGCGCCTTCAGGTCCGTGGTGCCCTCCGCGAGTTCCACCTGCTGGATCTTGCGCTCACGGGGACCGGCGGGAGACAGCGGCACGTCCAGCTGCTCGCGTGACGTGTAGCCACCGCCCTCTACCGTCACCACCAGCCGCGCCGCGCCCACCGACTGCACCGCGCGGCCCTGGAACACGAAGGTGCGGGACTTGCCGTCCTCCAGCTTCGCGCGGCCCTCGCTCTTGCCCTTGAGCTCCAGCGGCGAGCCCACGCCCTCCGGCATCGCGAGCCCCGGCACCGCCAGCGCCTCCGCGGACAGCGACACCTTCACGTCCTGCGCCTTGCCGGACAGGTTGGTGACGAAGACCGGGATTTGGATCTCATCGTTCTGGGTGAGGAAGCGCGGCAGCGTCGTCTGGAGCACCAGCGGGTCGCGCACCAGCACCTGCGCGCTGGCCCGGCCGATCCGCTTGGCCCCCGCCGTCACCACCATCACGCGCACCGCGCCCCGGTACTGCGGCAGCTTGAAGGGCACCTTCAGCTTGCCGTTGGCGGGAACCTCCACGACGCCGCTCCACAGGGCCACGGGCTTCACCGGCTGTACGCGGCCTTCCGCGCCACCCTCGTCACCACCGGTGGAGCTGGAGTTGCCGCCCGGCGGAACCAGGAGCGCCCAGCCCACCGTCTCGTAGGTCTGGATGCCCAGCGCGCGCCGCGTGAAGATCTCCTTCAGCGGATCCGGGCTCTGGAAACGCGTGAGGGACAGGATGCCCTCGTCCACCACCGCCACGGTGGCGAAGGTGGGGCCCTCCACGCCTTCCACCGAGACGTCCACGGTGAGCGTGTCGTTGCTGCGGACCTCCTTGGGCACCGTCAGCGCGACGGCCTGGGTGAAGTCCACCGGCTCCAGCGCGATGCTGCCCACGCCGAAGGCGCGGTCGGGCATGAACGCCTGGGCGGATTCCAGGTGCGGGTCCTTCACCAGGAACGCGCTCACGTACACGTTGGGCGCGTACTCGGACGGCGTGAACGACCAGGACACCTCGCCGGGCTCCACCTGCTTCCACGCGGTGGTGAGCACGCGGTCGGTCTCCACCGTGAAGAGCACGCGGCCCCGGTAGGGCGCCTTCATCTTCACGGTGAGGGCCTCGCCCACCTTGCCCTTGGCGGGCAGCGAGATATCCAGCGCCGTGGGCTTCAGGGGACGCGGCGTCTGGTCCACGCGCGAGCCCTCGCCCCACCAGTAGTAGCGGCCCTCGCCCTCGATGGCGAGGTCCGTCTGGGTGTTGCCCGCGCGAGCGCGCACGAGGTAGCCCGCGCCGTCGCGGCCCGGCAGCACCGTGGCGGTGAAGCGGCCGTTCTCCACCTTCACCGTCGTCTCGCCCTCGCGCTGCGGGCGCAGGTAGCGCTGGTAGCGCTCGTAGCCGGATTCCTCGTCGTAGTAGTAGCCGTAGTTCTCCTCGAGCAGCTGGTACTCCAGCTGCACCGTCTTCGGCGCCTTGCCGTCGGTGAAGGGCTGGCCGTTCCAGTCCACCACCACGCCGGTCAGCGTGAAGGGCGTGGCCGCCTTCACCTTCTGCGTGTTGGCCTGCAGGCCCAGGTAGTACGCCTCCGGGTGCACCGGCACGGTGGCCTCACCGATGGTGGAGCGGCCGCTGCCGGACTCGAAGACGCTGGCCACCGCGGACAGACGCGCCGCACCCTTCATGGGGCCGGAGGCGGCCTGCGCCGGGCAGTTGAGAAGCGCATGCCCCTTGGCGTCGAGCGTGCCCTTCACCTGCCCCAGCGTGACGGGCCGGGGCGAGTTGCCGTCCTGGCGCCAGACGCCGTAGGTGTACTGGGCGTTCTGCTTGGGCTTGAAGGCCACGGACTCCAGCCGGCACGTCATCTCCACCGGGCTGCCCTCCGCGGAGCCGCCGAAGAGATACGCGGCCTCCACGCCCACTGGAATCTCCGTGCCCTGCACGTAGCCCGGCACCGTGGTGCTGGCCGTCACCTTCATGCGCTCCGGGACGAACTCCTCCACGTTCACCGCGTAGGAGGCCAGGTCGCGGTCCGCCACCTTGAGGCGCACCCAGTAGTGGCCGGTGTCCTGGAACGCCGCGAAGGCCTGGTCGAAGGCCACGAGCCCCGCCGCGTTCGTCTTCAGCGTCACCTTGCGGATTTCACGCTCGCGCGGGTCGATGACGCGCACCTCCACCGGCATGCCCACGGGCGGCGCCAGGTTGTCCTGGCCGCGCAGCACCGCGGCCACGTGCGCGGTGTCACCGGGGCGGTACACGCCGCGGTCGGACCAGATGGAAGCGCGGTACGGCTGCTCGGCGCGGTACGGCTCGCCCTGCACGTCCGAGTTGGCGATCTCCGTCTTCAGCTCGTCGTACTTGAGGTACGTCAGCTCGTCGCCCTTGCGCGCCACCAGCGCGAACGGGGCGCTGTCATCCACGCCGGGCGCGGGGACCTTCAGCTGGCAGCCCGCCTCGCCCTGCGTGGTGCAGCGGGCCACGGACTGCCCGCTCTTCTTCACCAGCGACACCTCCACGCCGGCCAGGGGCTCCGTGCTCTCCAGGCCCAGGGCCCAGACCCACACTTCGCCGGAGTCCTTGGTGCCCACTGCGGGACCGCCGCGCTTGGCCACGAGGCTCAGGTCGGTGAGCAGGATGCGGGCGGCGGCCTTGTAGTCACCGCGCTCGGCGACGATCTCCACCAGGCCGCGCGTGTTCGCGGGCACCAGCGACGCCACGTCGATGTACGTGGTCAGCAGCGCGTCCGGCGTGGACTTGAGCGGCACCGCCTTGCGCACCAGCACGTTGCTCGTCCGCTCGTCAGCGCTCTCCGAGTAGTCGCTGCCCATCCAGAAGACGAGGTTCTCCGGCGGGATGTTGCGCACCGTGAGCGTCACCTCTTCCAGGTTGAGGTGCTGCAGGGGCAGGTTGCGCCACGCGCTGCGCGGCAGGTAGCGGCCGTTGGCGTTGAAGCGCACCTGGGACTGACGCGCGGGCACGGAGAAGCCGCGCGACCAGGCGCCCATCAGCGTGCCGCCGCCCACGGAGAGCGTTCCCTCCGCGATGGAGAGCGTGTGCGGGCCGCGCTTGAAGTCACCAAAGATGCGGAAGCCGCGCCGCGACGGGGCCACGGTGAACTTCACCTTCGGCTTGAAGCGGATGGCGTCCTGGGCCACCGCGTCGCTCAGCGAGCAGCCCTTGTTGTCGTCGTTGTAGTAGTACGAGTCCCACTGCTCGTCGGTGGGGCTCGCCGGGGCGTCCGCCGCCACGTCGCGGCAGCTCACCTCGTAGAAGTGGCCGTTGGAGCCCTCCTGGAGGCTCACGTAGGTGATGTCCAGGCGCTTGCCGCCGTTCAGCAGGAGGGTGCCCGTGGCCGCGGGCGCCTGCACGGTGGAGACGCCCCCCGCCGCCGTCAGCCCCTCGCGCAGCGCGAACTGCACCGTCGCGCCGGGCTTGAGCTTCGGGTGGGTGAGCGCCACGGACAGCGAGTTGCGCGTGTCCGCGCGGGTGCTCCACTTCACGTCGCTGATGACGGCGTCACCCACGCGGAAGCTGGTGCGGGAGCGCACGGCGGCCAGGTCCACCGGGCCGGAGAAGTCCACGTTCGCCTCCACGCGGTTCTTCAGCAGGTCCATGCGCGTGGGGTAGATCTGGGCGAACTTGAAGGCGTAGGTCGTGAAGTTGTAGCGCCACTCGCGCGCGGACGAAGGCTTGATGATGCCCGCGTCGGTGTTCACCGCGTCCACGGACACCGTGTACGTCGTGCCGGCGGCGAAGCCCGTGGACGGAGTGAAGAGCAGCGACGAGGGGCCCGTCCACCGCAGGCTGCCCCCGACCTCCGGAGACACCGTGACGATGCTGCCGTCGACGCTCTCGTAGCGCGGGCGCACCGGCAGCGCGAACTCGATGACCACGCCCGTGGGCACGGCGTTCTCGCTGGCCAGTTCGTGGATGACGGGCGTGAGCTTCGCGGCCTGCACCGGAGCGGGGGTGGACGGGGA
>NZ_RAWQ01000083.1:0-38237 GCF_003668965.1 Corallococcus sp. AB030 | reverse complement strand
GAGTGGGGCGCTGCCACCAGAAGACCCCGGCTCCGATGAGGAGCGCGAGCACGACTCCTCCAATGACCACCGCCGACGTCTTCTTCATGGCGCCCCTCCAGGGTGGGCGACTGTAGCAGCAGCGCCGACGCAGGCGCCCCGGGGAGGGCCGTCCGTCCGGCCGCGTCAGAGGGGGGCGGCGGAAAAAAACAGGACCGAACCAAGGTTTTTCGCGGCCGACGTATTGAAGGCGAGGTGGGGATGCTGGGGGCAGAGCCACCAGGGTCCAAGGGCTCGGGACGCAGAGCGGACCGGGCAGAGGGGGAAAGGGTTTCGGGGGTCGATCTTCCGGGACTCAAGGTTTTCGGTAGTCGACGTCTTGAAGGAAAAGCAGGACGGACGCGGAGCTTTGGGGGCCGCATCCGAGAGGGGGACCCCTCGGGGGAGGGGTTGAGTTACTGGGAGCGCGTCGAGGGGGCGCGCTCCCAGTATTTTTTTGTGCGCTAGAGTCTGGATCCGCGCGGGGGCGCGAGATCGACCGGCCCACGACCTCTGGAGGTTGGACTTGCCCGGCATGAACGCTCCGTCCTCCGAGAAGCCCTGGAGTGAATCCTTCGAGGACTACTTCCGGTGGTCCACGCAGGGGCCGCAGACCGTGTGGATTGACCTGGGTGCCAACCGGCTCGCGCCGATGGCCAGCCACCCCGTGCTCTGGCAGCTGTCCCTCCCCTTGAAGAACCCGATGTCGAACGGGCTCCGGGACAGCGATGAGAAGGACGCGGTGCTCGCGGTGCAGGACGCGCTGGAGGCGTGTTTGCGTCCCCTGGGGCTGCTGCTGGTCGGGCACCTGGTGGCGCAGGGCGCGCAGGTCGTCTGCCTGTATGGCCCGAAGTCCGTCACGGCGGAGCAGGTGCGGCCTCTCGTGCAGGCCCATCAGGGGGCCTATGACGTGGGCGTGGCGCGGACGCGGGACCCCCGCTGGACGGCGTATCTCCGGACGCTCTTCCCGTCGCCCTTGCAGTGGCAGGTGAGGATGAACCGCCAGCGGGTCGCGCTCCTTCGAGCGGAGGGGGATCTGTTGGACGTGGCCCGGAAGGTGGACCACCGCGCGTACTTCCCGTGGGAGCCACTGGCGAAGGACGTGGAGGCCCGGCTGCGGGACCTGGGGTTCCAGGGCTTCCGGTGGCAGCTCGTTCCCGTGGCCGGACGCATGCCCGGGCTGAGGTACCGCCTGGACTTCCACCGGGTGGACACCGTGGACGATGCGCGGGTGGACGCGGTGGCCGAGGAGATCCACGACATCGTAGAAGCGCACTACGGCACGTATGACGGCTGGGACTGCCTGCTCCTGTCGGAGGACTTCTAGTCAACCGCTGGAGACCACCCGTAACGGTTGTGCGCCTTCTCGGGGGGACTTCGTGGCGCCGGGCAGCTCCAGGACGTGGGCGCCTTCCGCTTCGAACAGTTCGCGCAGCCACGGGTGGCAGGTGAAGGCGATGACCTGGTGGGCTTCCGCCAGCTTCGCGAAGAGCCGCACCGCGCCTCGGGCCCGCTCCGGATCGAAGTTCACCAGCACGTCGTCCGTGATGAGCGGCAGCGCGCCTCGCGTCTCTCCGAAGTCGCGGATGACGGCCAGCCGGAACGCGAGGAACAGCTGCTCGCGCGTGCCCCGGGACAGCTGCTCCGCGCTCCAGTCCCTGGCTCCGTCGCTCACCCGCAGCTCGCGCGCGTCCCCGGCCGGGATGAAGACGCGGCGGTAGCGCCCCGCCGTCAGCTCGGAGAACAGCTCGCTCGCCAGTTGGATGACGCGCGGCTGCTGCTCCTCCTCGAACCTGCGGCGCGCCCTTCCGAGCAACGCCAGCGTCAGCCGGTCCGCCGCGTAGCGCGTGGCCAGCTCCGCCGCCTTCGCCCGCAGCGTCTCCTCCTGGATGCGCAGCCGCGACACGCGGTCGTCGTTCTCCCACTGCGACAGCTGCGTCTTCAGGCTGCCCTGCTCCGTGAGCACGGCCTTGTGGCGCTCGCCCTCGGCCTTGTGGCGCTCGCGCAGCGTGGCGAGCTGTTCCTTCAGGCCCGTCTCACCGCCCGCAGCGTGTACCTCCTCGTGTGCCGCGTTCTCACCCAGGCCGGTGAGTGCCTGCACCCGCTGGACGTGCTCGCGCACCCGGGCCGCCAGCTCCGCGTACCTGCGCGCCTGCACCGCGCGGCGGCGGAAGGTGGCTTCGTCCTGGCAGCCGCCTTCCGTGAGCAGCGCCTCCCACGCCTGGTCTTCGTCCAGCGCCAGCTGATCCAACCGCGCCTTCTCCGCCAGCAGCTCGCCGCGCTGACCGTCCAGGTGCCGCTGGTCGGCCGCCCTCGAGCGCACCTCCTCCAGCGCCACGGACACTCGCGCGGCCACCGTCTCCGCCTGTCCCGGGGGCATGCCCGCGGCCCGCGCTTCCTGCAACAGCCGCGTCGTCACCGCGTCGCACGCGGCCTCCGCCACCGTGAACTCCTCCTCGTCCGTGCGCAGGTCCAGCAGCCGCTGCCGCAGCGCCGCGGCGTCGAGCCAGAGCGTCAGCGCCGACGCCGCGGAGAGGGCCTCCGGGAAGCGGCGCGCCACCAGGAACGCCATCCACTCCTCGCGCAGCACCTCCTCGCGCTGGCTCGCGCGCAGCCGTGCCTCCTCCACGCGCTGGTCGTCTCGCACCGCCGCGTCCCAGGCCGTGCGCAGCGTGTCCTCCTCGCGCACCAGCAGCTCGCGCCGCTCGGCCTGCGTCAGCTGCTCCGCGAGCAGCGACTCCTGCGCGGCCAGGTCCGACAGCGACGCGCCCGGGGACAGTCCCGCTGCTCCGGAGGCGTTCAACAGCTCGCGCTGGAGCAGTTCCTCGCGCGCGCTCATCGCCGCCTGCGCCGAGCGGAACCGCTCCTCCTCCTGCTGCCGCCAGCGGTGCCGCGCCGCCTGTGCCTCCAGGCTGGCCTTGCGCGCCGTCTCCACGCGGTGGCGCACGAGCAGCAGCAACCCCACGAGCAGCAGGCCGCCCACCGCGCACAGCACGCCCACCGACGGACCCGCGATCCACGCCGCGAGCGCCGCGAACCCCAGCGCCACGAGCGCCGCCGACACCACCCACGACAGCGGCACCAGCGAGCGCAGCGGCACCGCGTCCGTGGGCGCCCGCACGCCGTCCATCTGGCGGCGCTGCTCCAGCCGCTGCTCGGCCAGCCGCTCCAGGTCTCCGCGCACCGCGCGCATCCGTCCCACCGCCGCCTGCCGCTGCCGCACCTGCGCGGGCCGCGTCTCGGGCAGCGCGGTCAGCTCCGCCTGGACCCGCCCCAGCGTCGTCTCCAGTCGCGCCCGTTCCTCGCGCGTGCGCGCCTGCTCCGACTCCGCCTGCGCGAGCGCTGTATCCGCCGCGTCCAGCCTCCCCGCGAGAGACTCCAGTTCTCCGCGCGCCCGCGCGCCCAGGTCCAGCGCGAGCAATCCGCCCGCGTCCACCGCGAGCCCCAGCTCTCCCAGCGACTGCTCCAGCTGCCGCCGCCGCGACGTGAGCGACGCCCTGCGCGCGGGCAGCGAGCGAAGCTGTTCGGAGTGTCCGGAGTATGTGGCCAGCGCGGTGCGCAGGGACTCCGCGCGTTCGCGCACGGGCCAGGGGGCCGCCAGCCGCTCCCGTGCCTCTTCGATGGGCGCGAGCCTTTCGTGCAGCTGTGCCTGCTGGGCGCGGTACGTCTTGCGCCGCTGGAGCACGTCCTCCAGCCGTGTCTCCGCGCCCGGCGGGAAGGTGTCCAGCACCGGCAGCGTGGCCAGCTCCGCCCGGTCGCGCGCGAGCACCGTCAGGTCACTCAGCGCGGACTCCAGCCGCGAGGCGTGGTCCAGCTCATGCTCGGTGTGCTTGCGCGCCACCTCCAGCGCGTGGCCCTCCGCGATGCGCTCCGCCAGCTGGTCGCGCGTGGAGAAGTAGAGCGCGGGCCGGTCTCCCGCTTCGCGCAGCGCCTGCTGTACCTCCTCCAGGTCCTTCATCACGCGGTTCAGCTCGGGCTTCTGCCCGCGCGGCGCGTACAGCGCTTCGGCGTCCTTGCGCAGCCGCTCCACCGCCTCCGGCAACCTGCGCGCGCCCTGCATGCCCGCGGCGAACAGCGCCTCCGACACGCCGCGCTGCCGCGCGAGCCGCTGGAACGAGGACAGCTCATCCAGGCGGAAGGCGAACACCTCGAAGAACAGCTCGCGCGGCACGTCCGCCAGCGCCTGGTCGAGCAGCGTCTCCGGCAGCGGCTGTCCATCCAGGCCGCGCACCGTGAGCGTGCCCTCCGACGCGCGCTTGCCGCCGTGTCGCTGCACCACCAGCGGGCCGGAGGCTGTCTCCAGCCACAGCTCGCCGCCGAAGAGCGCGCCCTCCGGTTCGTAGCGCTCCGGCTGGCCGCGCTTCTCGAAGCCGAACAGCACGCCGCGCAGGAACGCCAGCAGCGTGCTCTTGCCCGCCTCGTTGGGGCCGTACAGCAGCGTGAGCCCCGGCCCCGGCGTCCCCGAGTACCCGCGGAAGTGCCCGAAGCCGTCCACCTGGAAGCGGTTGATGCGCAGGCCCGGCTTCATGATGCCTCCTCGTGGAGTTGCTCCACGCCGCGCTGGCCCGCCTGCGCCACCAGCTCCGGCCGGGGCGTCTCCAGCGCATCCACGCCCAGCCGCTTGAGCCGCTGCCCCAGCGTCGTCAGGTCCTCGTCGTCCCACAGCGACGCGAGCGCCGCGTCGTCATGGGTCAGCGCCTGCGCCTCCTCCAGCAGCGTGCCCAGGAAGCCGCCTCCGGCGCGCACCGCCTCCAGGTCCACCTCCGGCCGGCTGCCATCGCGCAGCGACTCCAGCAGCACCGGCGGATGCGCGCGTGCCAACCGCTCGCGCAGGTCCGACTCCAGCTGCGTCCTCGCTCCCGGCCGCACGAGCTCCCGATGCAGCGGGCCGCGTCCAGCCAGCGTGAGGCGCACCGCGTGCCCGTCGAAGTCCTCCGCGCAGCGCGACTCCACCACCTCCGTGGCCACGGCTTGGAGCATGTCCAGCGACGTGACGCCCGCGAGCGGCACGTCCAGCCGATGCCAGCGCACGCGGTCCACCGGCACGAAGCGCCTGCGCGCGACGCCGTCCTCCACGTCCACCACCACGCAGCCGCGCTCGCCCGTCTCGTGGACGTGCCGGCCCTGCGGGTTGCCCGGGTACACCGCCACGCCGCCTCCGGGCAGCAGGTGCTCCGCGCGCGTGTGCACGTGGCCCAGGGCCCAGTAGTCCAGTCCTCCCGCCGCCAGGTCCGCGGCGGTGCAGGGCGCGTAGTTCGCGTGGCCCGCGTCGCCGCCCAGGTTCGCGTGCAACAGGCCCACGCTGAAGTGCTCGCCGGTGCGGCGGAATCTCGCGGACAGGTTCTCGCGCACCTCCACGTCCGGATAGGAAACGCCCTGCACGTGACACAGGCGCCGGCCCTCGCGTCGCACCTCCACGTCCTCCCACTCCGGACCGAACACCTTCACCGACGCGGGCAGACCCAGCGTGCCGGTGTCGCCGCTCAGCGGATCATGGTTGCCGTGCACGATGAAGGTCTGGATGCCCGCGCGGTCCAGCCGCGACAGCTCCGTGCGCAGCGCCAGCCGCGCGCGCACCGAGCGGTCCTTCACGTCGAACAGGTCCCCGGCCAGCAGCAGGAACGTCACGCGCTCGCGCAGGCACACGTCCACGATGCGCGCGAGTGCATGGAAGGTGGACTGCTGGAAGCGCTCCAGGAGCGGGCCGTGCGTGGCCACGCCCCGGAACGGAGTGTCCAGATGGAGATCCGCGGCGTGCACGAAGGAGAAGCGCATCGTGCGGGCACCGTACCCGAGTCCCGCCCTCCTCCCGATTTTCCACCCCCAGGTGGGATGCGCCGGTGGACACAGGGCATGCCCCTGGGTCCTATGGGAAGTCCACGGGTGAAAATCCGCCGCGTTGGATGCGCGTCCAGCCCTCTTGCGCTTCGCGCGAAGTCCCGCACGCACATCCTGCATTTCGCACGACGCGAGGGCCCGCACCTCTTCGCCAACCTCGCGGGGTTCCTGGAGTCCCGCGCGTTTCGCCCTCGGGTACGACGGCTGCAATCCGGCCCGGCCATGAGACCCGTCACCTCCTGGCTGCCCCACCTCCCATTCCTACCCGCGCTCGCCGTGCTGTTGCTCGCACCGCGCGCGCATGCGCAGTCAGACGCGCGCCCCGCGCCGCTGGCCTTCGCGGACTTCTCCTGGCTGCCCGGCAACGCGGGCGCCAGCGAGAAGCCACTCAGCTTCGGCCCGTTCACCGGCGAGTTCCGTCTGGATACGGCGTACCACTACAGCTTCAACCGCCCGCGGGACGACACGCTCTCCGGATCCAGTGAGGTGTTCCGCCACGGCGAGGTGCAGGTCACGCAGCTCGGCATCGGCGGGGACTTTCTCTACAAGAACGTCATGGGCCGCTTGATGACCCAGTTCGGCATGTACTCGCAGACCACGCCGCGCAACGACGCGAGCCCTACGCGTGGCCAGTGGAACCTGGACAACGCCTACCGCTACGTCTCCGAGGCCTACGGCGGCTACCACTTCGATGCGCTGCGAGGCATCAACCTGCAGGCCGGCATCTTCATGAGCTACATCGGCTTGTGGAGCTACTACAACGCGGACAACTGGACCTACCAGCCGTCCTACGTGTCGTCGAACACGCCGTGGTTCTTCAACGGCGTGCGCGCTCAAATCTTCGTCAGCGACACGCTCAAGATTGAGCCGTGGCTCGTGAACGGCTGGCAGTCGTATGGCCGCTTCAACGACGGCTACGGCGTGGGCGGGCAGGTGCTGTGGCGTCCCACGGGCTGGCTGTCGGTGGTGGGCAATCAGTATTACGGCTCGGACACGCTGGGGAATCCGGGCCGCACGCGCGTGCACACCGACGACAGCGTGATGGTGAAGTACCACGACGCGCCGGGCGGCTTCGTCAGCAAGGCGGCGGCGTCACTCACGCTCGACGCGGGCTGTGAGTTCGGCGGCGGCGTGGACTGCGGGTCGCAGTACTTCCTGGGGTTCATGGCGTACCACCGCGCATGGTTCCTCCAGGACCGGTTGGCGCTGACCGTGGGCGGTGGCGCCATCACCAACCCCGGGCGCTACCTGGTGCTGCTGCCGCCCATCAACGGGACGACCGCGGCCTCCGGCACGCCGTACTTCACCGCGAACCCGGGCGACCGCTACCGCGCCTGGGACTTCCAGGTGGCCGCGGACGTCATCCCCCAGCCGTTCATCACCTTCCGCGTGGAGTTCAACCACCGCGCCGCCAGCGTGCCCTACTTCTCCGGACGCGGAGGCGTCACGCCGCCCGGTGGCAACCAGGGCGCGCCGGGCTCGCTCGTGGACGGCTGGAGCCCCGACCTGGTGAAGACGGAGAGCCGCCTCACCGGCGCGTTGATGGTGAAGATTTGAGGAAGGGCGCGGGCGCGCCATCCGGTCACGCCCGCGCCGCCCCGAGGCTCAAGGCCTAGCGGGTAGGCTCGGGGACCGAGCCGGATCCGGTGTTGCCGCCGGTGGTGTCGTTCGAGCCACCGGAGCCCTCCATGCCGGAGCCAGGCTCCATGCCGGAGCCGCCCGTGCCTGAGTCGTAGCCGGATCCGCCCGTGCCTGAGTCGTAGCCGGATCCGCCCGTGCCCGCGTCGTAGCCGGCTCCGCCCGTGCCCTGATCCATCGTCGAACCTTCGCCCTGGCTCGGGCTCTGTTCATGCCCCGTGCCCATGCCAGGCTCGGTGCCCTGGGTGCCCTGGGTGCCCTGGGTGCCCTGGGTGCTTCCGGAGCCTCCCGTCCCGCCGCCCATGCTCTCCTGCGAGCGGTCCTTGCTCTGGCACCCGGTCAGGGCCATCGCGCCCGCCACCGCCCCCAGCACCATCCATCGCGTGAAACCCTTCATGCTCGACCCCCGTGTTGGTGTGACGAACCCAAGGCTGGGGGTGGGGCGACGCAGGGACATCGTCCGAGGGCTGCATGCCGCCAGGCCGCCCTCTCCTCGTGCCATGGGGCAGGGGCCCGCCAGGCCGCCTGCCCAGGGGCAATGGATCAAGCCTCGCGGCGCAGCACGAGCAGCGCGTACTCCAGCCCGCCATCCAGCAGGCCCTGTTGCAGCCACAGGTGCTCGCGGCGTGACTCGGCGCGCACGGCGTTGAGCGCGGCGCGCAGGCTGTGTGCGTCCGTGGGCGCGCGGGCCAGGTGCTCATGGACGCGCAGCTCCGAGCTCAGCGTCCAGAAGCCCACCGCTCGCGCGGACACGTCGTCATGCGCCTCCAGCTCCAGGCCCGCCTCGCGCGCGTCGGCGAGGAACGCGTTCACGCTGCCCAGGTGCCGGCTCCACGCGTTCTCGGAGGGATGCACGGCGTCGGGCCGCACCCAGAAGCAGTCCGCGATGGCGAGCACTCCGCCGGGCTTGAGCCGGGCGTGCATGCCGCGCAGCCACTCCGCGCGGGGCAGGGCGCAGGTGTTCTCCACGGCGATGACGGCGTCGTAGCACTCGCGGGGCCGGGGCGGCTCGCCCGTACACAGCCGGACCTGCACGTGCGCGCCCATGCCCGCCTCGTGCGCGAAGCGGCGCACCTGCTCCAGGTGCGTGGGCACGGTCACCATCGCCGTCACGCGCGCGCGGTGCTCCTGGGCCCAGTACAGCGCGCTGCCGCCCAGGACGCTGCCCACGTCGAGCACCTCGCCGCCATCAGGGAAGGGGCCCATGGCGCGCGCCAGCTCCACGAGCATCGCTTCCTGCGAGTCCCTCAGCCGCTCGCGCAGCTCCGGCCCCGGCGTGCCGGGCGGAGGCAGCCGGTCCACCAATCCCGTGTGGCAGTACACGCGGGGGTTCGTGCCCTGGCGGGCGAGTCCGCGCGCGGCGAGGGCTTCATGGTAGGCGCGCACGTCGAACGAGGTGAGCAGGACCGGGCCGCTGGACGGGGCCACCGCTTCATTCGCGGCGCGCCCGCGCGTCAGGGTCGTGGACGGCGTCGGAGTGAAGGCGCTGAGGGGCTTCATGGGTACTCCCGGGGCAGCAGGATGCGGAGCAGGGCGCCGCCTCCCGGTCCGTTGTGCCGGTGCAGCAGTCCTCCGCTGGCGCGGAGCAGGCACTCGCTGGTGTAGAGGCCCAGCCCCGTGCCCTGGGACTTGGTCGTGTAGAGCTCCTCCGCGGGCGCGTTGAGACGCTCCGGAGGGAAGCCGGGTCCGTCGTCCTCGATCTCCACCTCCAGGCGTCCGCTGAGCGGTTCGGTGCGTGCCCGGATGAAGACCCGGGAAGCACCCTGTTCGCCATTGCCCTCGCATGCGTTGACAACCAGGTTCTCCACCACCCGGCGCAGCGTGAGCGGCCCACCGCGCAGGAGCGCGCGAGGCGGCCGTGACATCTGCATCTCCACGTGGATGTCCACGTCGGGGAAGCGCAGGGACACCTGGGCCTGCACGGACTCCAGCACCAGCCCCAGGTCCACGGCCTCCGGCTCCGTGCCGGCGAAGCGGCGGCTCTTGGCGCGCACCTCCTTCACCATCTCCTGGAGCTGTCGAAGGCTGTCCTGGAGCTGGCGGGACTGGTCCTCGAAGCCGGTGCGCGCGAGCGCGCTACGCTGCGTGCCGAAGGCCTTCATCATGTCCGCGGCGGTGCCCGCGTCGTGCAGCACCTGGTCCATGCCCTGGTGGTGGCCGAGGATTTCCGCCATGGCCTGGGTGAGGCGGCCCACGTCGCGCTCCTGCTGCTCCACGAGCTGCGCGTGCACGGCGGCGCGCAGGCGGTCCGCGTCCGCGCGGGCCTGGTCGTAGCGCATGGCGAGCGAGCCCAGGTACAGCTGCGCGACCAGCGCCGCGGGCCCCATGACGGCGAGGAGCAGCCCGTTCTGGGAGTGCCACGCCAGGGCCGCCGCGCCCAGCAGGGCCACGAGCGTGCCGACCATGAGGAAGGGCTCGCGCCAGGTCACCCGGTAGCGCCGGCCGTGCACCGCGGAGGTGCCGATGAGCAGCACGCCGAGGACGAGCGCCCCGCGAGGCGCGGCGAGCGCGGTGAGGCCCGCGAGGAAGAAGTGCTCCAGCGCCAGGCCCGGCAGCCACGCGAGCCAGCTCACGGCTCCCACGCGCCGGTGGCGTGCGTGCGCGCAGGCGAAGGCGACGCGGTGGACGGCGCCGGGCAGGAAGCACGCGAGCGCGGGCGTGAAGGGCACGGCGAAGAAGGAGTGGACGACGGGGGCCCAAGCGACGGCGCCCACGAGCGCGGAGCCCCGGAGGAGGTGGCCCGCGAGGGGGCGCACGCGCAGGGACGCGAGGAGCCGGCCCGCGTCCTGGGCGCGCATCCAATGGCGGAAGGCCGTCACTCCCTGGATGGAGGACAGGGGCAGGGCCTTCATGCGCGCGCTCCGGTGCCGGACCGCGACACGGCGGCGCGGGCTGGACGGTGCCCGGACGGATGCAGGTCTCCGCGATACGGACGCATGCTGGTCAACCCCCCGGCACCAGGCACAGCCCTCGGCACGGAGAAGCAAACGGCGGCGGAGCCCTCCCGGTCAAACCCGGGGGCACGAACATTGTTGGCCAGTCCTCCGTCCCTGTCTTCCCGGTCAGGGTGGGTGATGACTCCTGTCCGGAGCAACAGTGCTTGGGAGGACGTGAGGGGCGCGATAGAGGGGCGCCCCATGCGTGACAGAATCCAGACGGTGTTGCGGCAGCTGGCTCAGTCTCCCGAGTTGGAAGTGAGGTGGCTGCACACGTTGTCGCTGCTGGAGTTCATTGGGGCGCGAAAGATTTCGCGCACGGTGGCGGACCGGCACCCGTCGTTGGAGGTGCTGGGGCACCTGGCGGACGAGACGCGGCATGCATTCACGTTCAAGCAGCTGGCCTGTGAGGTGGCGGGCCGCGAGGACGTGACGGAGTTCCTGAGCGTGGGCGCGGCGTCGGCGTGGTTCCAGTCGTTGGACCGGCAGCTGGCGGAGTGGGTGACGGGCGTGACGGGGACGACGGACGTGTACCTGCACTACCTGCTCACCACGTCGGTGGTGGAGCGCCGGGCGATGGTGCTCTATCCGCTCTACAAGGCGGCCACGCGGCACGCGGTGGTGCGCGAGGAGCTGGGGCGCGTGGTGGTGGAGGAGCAGTCCCACCGCCGCGCCATCGAGGACGCGTGCACGGAGCGCCTGACGAAGGTGGGCACGACGCTGGAGCCCGCGCTCGCGCTGGAGGAGCGCCTGTTCGAGACGTTCCTCACCCAGCTGGAGAAGGACGTGGCCCAGGCGCTCGCCGGAGCCCAGGCGGCCTGAGCGGCCTGGATTGCATCTCCGGGGCGTGAGGACTAAGTGACTCACTTCCGAATCAGAAGTGAATCAGGAGTGCTCGCCATGTCCCACCGATTGCAACCCACCGTTTCCGACCCGGTCATGGAGCAGGTCCAACGGCTGCGGCGCGAGCTGGGTGGGGACGTCTCCGAGATCATCACCGAGGCCATCAGCCTGCTGGACAAGGTGGTGCTGGAGGCACGGCGGGGCTCTCGGCTCGCCTTCGTGCCGCTCCAGCCCGGCCAGCCCCTGCGCGAATACAGCTCTCCGGCGCTGACCCGGTTGGAGTGGAAGGCGATGGACGAGGAGTCCATCGTCCTGCCCGCGAAGGACTTCGACCGGGTGGCCAAGGCGGTGGCTGCGCCCCCGAAGCCGTCGCGCGCGCTGCGCGAGCTCTCCCGCCGCCGCCGTCGCGAGCGCCCTTGAGCCGCAAGCCACCCGTCATTCCCGCGCCGTTCACGGAAGCGCTGACCCGCGAGGACGCGGCCAGCGGCTTCCAGTGTGAGCACGAGGCGCTCAACCGCTTCTTCCGGCAGGACGCGGGCCAGAACCAGCGCCGCGACGTGAGCCGGACCTGGGTGCTGCGCCGTCCGGACACCCGGCTCGACTGGCCCCGCGTGCTCGGGTACTACACGCTCGCCGTGGGGCAGGTGTCGCGAGACGAAGCGCCGGAAGCCATCGTCAAGCGTCTGCCGCGCTATCCACTTCCTGCGGTCATCCTCGGAAGGCTCGCCCGGGACTCGCGCGTCAGGGGCGCGGGTGTGGGCGAGCCGGCGTCAGGCTCGGCGCGCCCGAGTGGCCCCAGCGGCTGTTCCAGCCCCTGAGCCACTTGCGTGCGTCCTTCGAGGACGACGCCTGAGTCATCACTCCGGCGACGGGTCTTCTTCGCCGTCACCGACCGCGCTGGACAGCACCAGCTTCCCGCCCGTCCACGCGGCCTGGAGGTTCCTCGCGCGGCGTGCGCGCTTGCGGCTCAGCTCCACGCCCACCGCGTCCAGACCCAGTGCGTTGGCCACCGCGAGCGCGGTGCCGTGGCCGCAGAAGGGATCCACCACCGTTCGCGTGCGCGTCTGCTCCAGGATGAAGCGGCACGCCACCAGGCACGCGTTGAGCCCCATGCCTCGCGTCCACGTCACCTCGCCGGGGTCCGGCAAGACGTCCGCCGTGGACTTCGCCGCGTCTGTCTTCAACCCCCGGCTGAAACACAGCAGGTGCGAGTACGCAGGCCTCCCGAACGTCACCGTCCCCGGCGTCCGGCGACACACCACCTTGTGCCAGAGCGTGTCGCACCCCGCGGCCTCCGCCGCCTTCGACACCAGGTAGCCCTTGTCCACCCACGCCCCGTCCTTCTTCACGTCGGACTGGTAGAACACCGCCACCCCGTCCGCCGGCACCCGCGACAACACCTTCGCCGCCGCCCCCACGAACCAGTCCTTCCACTGGGGCACCGTGAGCGAGGGGAACTCGGAGACGTCCGGCATCGACGCCACCATCGAGCACCCCTCCAACACCGGCCGCGCGTCCAGCCACGCGAGCGCGTCCTCGCAGTACACCGTGCGCTTCGCTCCCGTCGTCCCGCTGCGTCCATCCGTCATGACGCACCCGAGTCTGCCGTAAGCGCGCACCCGCTCCCACCCTTCATTCCCTCCCGCGCACCTACCCGTCAGGACAGCTCGCCCCTCTGGCCGTCAGGCAACCCCCGAGCAGGTGGACGGCCACGCCCCAGTCGTGGCTTGCTACGCTTCCCCTTTAAGCAACGACTTCCAGCAGATCTCCCCCCGGAGGAAGACCCCCCATGCCCACGACGAACGCGACGGACGGAACACCCCTGCACTACCGGGTCCTGGGGGACGGTCCTCGCGACGTGGTGCTGGTGCACGGGTGGATGGTGTCCGGCGCGGTGTGGGACTCGATGCTGGAGAAGCTGGACATGACCGGCCTGCGGCTCATCGTCCCGGACCATCGGGGCACCGGGGCGTCCGGACGGCCGGCGTCGGGGTACACGCTGGAGCAGTACGCCAAGGACGTGCTCGCGGTGGCGGACCACGCGAAGGCGCAGCGCTTCGCGGTGGTGGGCCACAGCATGGGCGGGCAGATCGCCAAGTGGGTGGCGGCGGATGCGCCTGCGCGCGTCAGCGGCCTGGTGTTGCTCAACACGGTGCCCGCGGCGGGGCTGCCGCTGCCTCCGGACGCGGCCGGGCTGTTCCGTGGCTCCGCGGGGGACCGGGAGAAGCAGAAGACCATCCTGGGCCTGGCCTGCAAGCAGCTGTCTCCGGAGTCGCTGGAGGCCCTGCTGAAGGACTCGGGCGCGGTGTCGAAGGACGCCATCGAGCAGTGCTTCGATTCCTGGACGGCGGGAGGCTTCGCGGACCGGCTGTCCGCCATCACCGCGCCCACGCTGGTGGTGGCCACGGATGATCCGTTCCTGCCGCCCGTGTTCCTCAAGCAGGCGGTGGTGGGGCTCATCCGGAACGCGCGCATGACGCACCTGCCGGGGCCGGGGCACTACCCCCAGGTGGAGCGTCCGGCGGAGACGGCCGCGCTGGTGTCGGCGTTCCTCGCGGGCAACGCCGCGCAGGCCTGAAGGAGGACATGCCATGGCCTGGGGGATGTCCTTCGAACGCGACGCCGAGCACGACGTCGTCACCGCGAACTTCACCGACTGCATCCTGGTAACGGATGAGGACGTGCTGCGCTGGCGGAACGACGTGGAGGCGCAGTTCGCCAAGTTCAACGGCCGCGTGGACCTGCTCATCAACCTGGATGGGCTCGTCGTCCGCCACACGGCGGGGCGCACCTTCGGCAAGGTGCGCCGCGAGGTGCTGGAGCGCGGCACGCACCGCTCGTACCGCTATGGCGGCGACGAGATGACGCTCATGTTCATCAGCACCAGCGGCGTCATCAACGGCGCCGCGGTGAACCACTTCCCCACGCGCGAGGCGGCGCTGGCGGCCCTGCTCGCCGAGCGCGAGGCCCTGCGCAAGCGCGGCTTCACGCCGTTCCTGCCGGGCGTCGTGAGCTCCAAGCGCTGAAGAAGGCCCACGGGCTACACGCCGGCGAACCACTCGTAGCCCCGGTCCTCCCAGGTGCCCCCCGTGGCCTCCGGGAGGAAGCGCACGGTGGTGAGGTACTTCACCATCTTGTAGCCCAGCTTCACGCCCGAATAGAGGCGCAGCGGCGCGCCGTGGCCGGGGATGAGCGGCGCTCCGTTCATGCCGTACGCGAGCACGGTCTGCGGGTGCAGCGCGCTCGGAGCGTCCCAGGATGAGTAGTAGCCCTGGTCGAACGAGCGGAACTCCACGAACCCCGCGCGTGTGTCCGCGCCCACGGCCCGAGCCAGGTCGCGGAGGCTCACGCCGTGCCACGACGCCACCGCGCTCCAGCCCTCCACGCAGTGGTGGCGGATCCGGTAGTCGGTCCGGGGCAGCCGCTGCAATTCCTCCAGCGTGAAGGCGCGCGGGCGGGCCACGAGTCCACCCACCTCCAGCGTCCAGCCAGCGGGGGCCAGCGGCACGGTGTCGGAGAGGAAGTACTGGGGGAAGTCTCCGAGCGGGGTGAGCTGCTCGATGGACTCCTCGGGGGCGAGCCGGCCGGGGTGGAAGAGGGCGGATTGGGCGCGCTCGTTGAAGCGGTCCATCACGCCGAGGAAGCCCGCGCGCGGACGTTGGGAGTCGCACGCGTTGGTGGCGAGCGCGGCGGCGCCCAGGAGGACGCGGCGGCGGGTGAGGACGCGCTCAGGGGGCATCAGGCTTCCTCCCGCCGGTGATCATCTCCCCGAAGGTGCGCGGGTGCAGGGCGACGAGGACGACGTGGCCCACGGTGAAGAACGCGAACAGCGCGAGCAGCAGCAGGTGCACGAAGCGCGCGGGGTCGTAGCCACCGAAGAGCGCCGTGAGCCACCGGAGCTGCACGGGCTTGTAGATGGCGAGTCCGGACAGGACGGACAGCGCGCCCATGAGCAGCGTGGCGGTGTACGCCAGCCGCTGGAGCCCGTTGTAGAGGCCCGACTGCGCGGGGGCGGGGCGGAGCCGCAGGTAGTACGCGAACGTGGCCACGGCATCGCGCGTGTCGCGGCGCGGGAGGAACAGGCGGCGGCGCCACTCACCGCTGAGCGCGAGGTAGAGCACGTACACGAAGCCGTTGAGGGCCAGGAACCAACCGAACGCGAAGTGCCAGCTGCGCGCTCCCGCGAGCCAGTCCCCCAGGCGCAGCCACGACGGCGGCACGGCGTCCTGGAAGGGGTAGAGCGCGATGGGCCGCCCGCGAGTTCCCATGCGCGGATACGCGGCGAGGATCTGCAGCCCGCTGGCCGCGAGGATGGCGAGCAGCGGCACGTTGGCCCAGTGTGCGAGCCGGATGGGCCAGGGCTGGGGACGGCGGGGCTCGGGCGGGTGCACGTGGGGGAATGCAGCACCGCGACACTGCGCGAGACCATGCGGCGGGAGGGTGGCGTGAACGCTCGGGAGAGGACTTCGCCGTCGGGGAGATTAGGCTTCCCGGATGGCTCCCTTTGCTCGCCCCACCCACCTGATTGCATGGATGCGTATCTGGTGTGAGCGACCGGGCATGTACCTGGTGGGGACTCCCGACTACCAGGCGATCAACGTGTCGTATCTGTTCATGTGCATCTTCGCCTACGACTGCGCGCGCGAGGACCTGGGGCACCCGCCGGAGCATCCCGCCTTCCGGGAGTGGGTCTTCGCGAAGCGGCCGGACCTGCGCCATCACCCGCACTGGTACGGCGCGGCCCTCCTGCCCGAGCTGGACAACGACCACGCACGGGTGATTGCCCGGATAGGGGAATGGGTCGCGCAGTACAGCGCCGAGCAAGGATTGCCGTAGCACCGGCCCTCGGGTCGCGGGGGACTGGCAGGCATTGGACGGCGGGCCGGACGCACACGGCCCGTGCTCCCCGTGGATTGGACGTGTGGGAATCACCCGGTATCGTTCTCACTCCCGTCCGCCTTCCCCGAGGATGCCGTGACCCTGAAGCCCGCCCGTGCGTTGCACCTCGTGGGGTTGTTGCTGCTGACCACGTTCGGTTGCGTGGAGGAGGATCCTGCCTTCACGGCGCCACTGGCCGGTGGTGCGCGGCTCGTGGTCGCGCCGCCCCGGTCATCCGCGGTCGCCGCGGTGACGGGCTCGGTGACGCACGCGTCGGGCGCCACGGAGTCGAAGGCGCTGACGTCCGCGACGGATCCGGATGGCCGCATCGCGTGGTCGGCCGTCGTGAAGCCGGAGTCTCCCGAGGAGGAGATCCAGCTGACCGTGGCCGCCGAGGATTCCGCGAAGACGGTGGTGGCCTCCGTGAAATCGGACGCCGGGGTGAAGCTGCCCCTGTACGGGGAAGCGCTCGTGGTCCTGGTTCCCCTGCCGGAGTCTGGCGCGCCAGGGCTGGCCAACCATGCGCCACGCATCCACGAAGTGCGGGCGCAGAGCGCCATCGTGGCGCCAGGCGAAACCGTCACGTTGAGCGCGCAGGTGAGTGACGAAGAGGAGGGTGTGCTGACCTACGAATGGACCGCCTCCGGCAGGGTGCTCGCCTGCGAGGACGCGACCTGTGAATGGACAGCCGCACGCCCGCCGGTCCCCGATGCTGGCACCGAGGGTGATGCTGGCACCGACTACGACCCGACCCTCAAGGATGACGCGTTGATCAGCCTGCGTGTCACGGACGCACAGGGCGCGGTGTCCACGCTCCAGTTCCACCTCGGCGTGGGCACCGTGCGCGGGCCCGCGTCGCTGAGGAAGACGTGGTTCAACCGAGCGCCCGTGGCGTCCGTGGCCGGAGAGCCCCAGCAGGTGATGTTGGGCAGTACCTTCCAGGTCCCGGCGCCGGTGACGGACGAGGACGGAGACGTGCTGACGTATGCCTGGAGCGCGACGTGCGAGGGCACCTTCGACAACGTCACCCTGGCCAGGCCCGTCTTCACTCCGGGGGCGGCGCCCACGGACTGTGGCTGTCAGCTGAAGGGCGCCGTGACGGACGGCTTCGGTGGAAGCACGGAGCAACTCGTGAACCTGTGCGTGCGCGCGGAGGCGCCGCCGGTCCTGGAGACCACGTCACAGTCCGCCGAGAGCGCGCTCGCGGGCGAACGCGTGACGTTCACGGTGGACGTGACGGATCCGCGCGGCGAGGCGATGACGTTCGCCTGGACGTCGAACGTGGGCGCGCTCGGTACGCCGGTGGGCAATGGCGCGACGAGCACGGTGGACTGGACGGAGCTCTCCTGCCTGCCGGCGGACGTGACGCCCACCGTGGACCTGGTGGTGACGAACGCCTCGGGTGCGAGCACTCGGCATTCCTTCCAGGTGACCTGGACGGGCCGGCGCTGCGGCCCGGGTGAGACCGCCTGCGCCATCACCCTGTCGCCGGGGCAGGTGACGTTGCGCGAGGACTGCGTGGTGCAGAGCGCGGTGTTCATCCCGGACGGCTTCACGTTCGATGGGGCCGGGCACACGCTGACCGCGTCCGAGGACGGCGCGGGGGACCACTACAAGGGCGCGGTGCTGCGCAACCGGGGCACGGTGGCGAACGTGCGGTTCGTCACGGTGACGGCGCGCAACCTGTCGGACGTGTGTGACGCGGGCGTGGACCGGCTGCGCGGCATCCTGCTGGAGGACGCGAGCGGCACCATCGAGAACACGGTCGTGGAGGACTTGAACCAGGGCACCATCAGCGGCTGCCAGGAGGGCTTCGCCATCGACGTGCGCAACAGCACGGTGGGAGGCGCGCCGGTGCCGGTGGTCATCCGGGGCAACCGGCTGACGGGCTACCAGAAGGTGGGCGTGGTGGTGCAGGGGCGGGTGGCGGTGACGCTGGAGGACAACACCCTCGACGGCTTGGGGCCTACCAGCCGCATCTCGCGCACTGGAATCCAGCTCGCGTATGGCGCTTCCGGGCAGGTGGTGGGCAACGAGGTGCAGGGCAACGCGTTCCTGTTCGAGGACCTGCGGTCCGCGGACTACGGCTCCGGCATCCTGGTGGTGGGTGGCTCGGCCTACGGCGTGGGGCGGGAGCTGTGCCACGACCTGCTCATCCAGGACAACGAACTGGTGGGGAACGACGTCGGCGTCAACCTGATCCAGGCGGAGGGCAACGACTATGACCCGCCCGCCGCGCCCCAGAACATCCAGGTGCTCGGCAACGAGCTGAGCAAGGAGGACCTGACGAACCAGGTCTACCAGGCCGCCATCTCGGACAACGGGACCGCGAACCTCATCAGCCGCAACCGGATCAGCGGTGACGGGTACAACAGCGAGCTGTACGAGACCGCCATCGGCGTGGACGTGGTGACGCAGGGCGAGGACCGCCAGGTGGGCTTCGCCACTCCGGCGCGGACGCTGGACGTGGACACGTGCTCGGAGGCGCTGGTGGTGCAGGGCTGGGACCTGGTGGGCAACCTGGCTCCGCTGTCCGTGCCGGAGGTGACCCTGGCCGCGTCGGATCCGGGCGCGACCTTTCACCTGCTGCCGGATTGCTCGGATGCGCCCGTGGCGGTGGTGAGCCTCAAGAACTCGCAGCGCGAAGGCCTCTTCTACATCCGCGCCGCGACCGCCGGCCCGCTGACCATCACGGCGACGGGCGACGGCGCGAGCAAGACCCAGGAGCAGACGGTCCGCTGATCCACGCCGTGCGTGCGCGCGGTGGACCGACAGCCGGTCCAGGTGGAGACGACGACCGCCGGATGTTCGCTTCGGCGAAGAGGGCGCGGTAGAGGGGGGCGCGTGTACGGACGGGCGTTCATTTCCTGGGCGGGGCTCTGCCTCCTGTTGCTGCTTCCCGCGTGCGCGCCGCGAGCCACGAAGCCCGCCGCGCCCGCCACGCCCGCCGTGGTGCGCGGAGGCGCCGAGGACCTGGCCTCGCGGTACCTGGACGCCTGGGCGCGCAACGACGTGGCCGCGCAGCGCCAGGGGCTCGTGGACGCGCCCCAGGACTTCGACGCGCAGCACGCGCGCTGGAGGCAGGACCTGGGCGTCATCGCCTCGCGCTTCGACCAGGTGGTGCTCGAGTCCCAGGACGCCACCACGGCGGTGGTGAGGTTCCGCGGCGTGCACACGCTGCGTGGGCTGGGTGACTGGGAGGTCGAGTCCCGTCTGCGCTTCGTGCTCCGGAGCAATCGCTGGAGCCTGCGCTGGACGCCGGAGGTGTTCCATCCCGACATGCGGCACGGGGACCGCTTCGGCCGCGCGCGGAGCTGGGGCCCTCGCGCCGGGTTGCTCGATGCGAATGGGGATCCGCTCACCCTGCCGGGAGAGGTGATTCGCATTGGCGTGATGCCGGGCCGGGTGAAGGACCGCGCGGCCGTGGCCAGCGTGCTCCAGTCGCAGCTCGGCGTGGACCCCGCGAAGGTGCTCGCCGCGCTGAACGCCGCGAGCGCGCAGCCCGAGCAGTTCATCGCGTTCATCGACGTGCGCCTGGAGCGATACCAGCAGATTCGCCCCGTGCTCGCGCCGGTGCCCGGCATCTTCTTCCGCAAGAGGCCCGCGCGCCTCACCCCCGCGGAGGGCTTCGCCGCGCACACGCTGGGACGGGTCGGGGACATCACGGCGGAGGCGCTCCAGTCGTTGGGCCAGCCCTACCAGCCGGGCGACGTGGTGGGGCTGTCCGGCCTGGAGCGCGCGCAGGAACGGACGCTGGCGGGACGTCCCTCCGGCGAGGTGCGGCTCCAGCGCCGTTCTGGCGGCAGCGAGCTGCTGTACCGCTTCGACGGTGAGCCGGGACGCGATGTCCGCACCACGTTGCGAATGGACGTGCAGTCGGCGGCGGAGGCCGCGCTCATGGACGTCACCCAGCCCGCCGCGCTGGTCGCGGTGGACACGGCCACGGGCAAGGTGCTGGCGGTGGCCAGCCGGCCCCTCGGAGAAGGGTGGCACCGCGCGCTGATGGGGCGCTATCCCCCGGCCTCCACGTTCAAGCTGGTGACGGCCACGGCGCTGCTCGAAAGCGGCCTGAAGCCGGACTCGCGCGTCGACTGTCCCCTGGAGGTGACGGTGGGCCGCAAGCGCTTCCGCAACTTCGAATCCGAGGTGCTGGGCGTCACCACGTTGCGACGGACGTTCGCGCTGTCGTGCAACACGACGTTCATCCAACTCTCCGCGAAGCTGGACCCGCGCGCGTTGGAGGACGCGGCCCGGCGCTTCGGCTTCGGGGTGAACTACGACGTGGGGCTGCCGTCACCGGGCGCCACCTTCCCTCCGCCGAAAGACGACGCCGAGCGCGCGGCGGACGCCATGGGCCAGGGCCGCGTCCTGGTCACGCCGCTGCACATGGCCACCGTCGCGGCGGCGGCGGCCACCGGCGTCTGGCACGCGCCGCGCCTGCTCGTGGACGCGGAGCCCGGCCCGGAGTCGCGGCTGAATCCGGGCACGACGGCCATGCTCCGCGACCTGATGCGCGCGGTGGTGACGGACGGCACGGCGAAGTCCGCCGCCAGCATCCCAGGCCTCATGGGCAAGACGGGCACGGCGGAGTTCGGCACGTCCGTGCCGCCTGAAACCCATGCGTGGTTCGTCGGCGTGCGCGACGGCATCGGCTTCGCGGTGTTCGTGGAGGGCGGCGGCGTGGGAGGCCGTGTCGCGCTGCCGCTCGCCATCCGCTTCCTCCAGGCGCTGGACGCGGCCTCGGTCATCTCCTTCAGCAAGAACGACGGCTCCAGCTAGCGCACGGGGCCGTCCCTCCGAGCGCCGCGCTCCTCTCCTCGCTGGCGGCTGGTCACCCCGGAGGACACTGTCCACGTTGCGAGGATGGGCGCCGAACGCTCGAGCGGCCAGGGCGCCGAGCCCGTGGCGCACCGCCCGCGCCACTCCGGCGCGCGGCGGAGGCCGGCACCGAAGCGCGAAGGGCCACCCGCCTGGAGCGAGCCGGTGGAGTCCCTCCTCGCCCGGCTGGGCAGCACCTCTCAAGGACTGACCCCGCAGGAAGCCGGGACGCGGCTCGAGTCCCTGGGCCCCAATGCGCTGGAGTCCCGGCGCCGCCGGCCGCTCCCGCTGGAACTGCTGCTGCGGCTGGGCAACCCGCTGGTGCTGGTGCTGCTGGTGGCGTGCGGCATCTCGGCCTTCGTCCACGACCTGACCAGCTCCGCCATCATCGCCGTCATCGTGTTGATCAGCGTGACGCTGGACTTCGTCCAGGAGCACCGCGCCAGCAACGCGGCGGAGCGCCTGCGTGGCGCCGTGGCCCTGCGTGCCCGGGTGCTGCGTGACGGCGTGGAGCAGGTGCGGCCCGCCACGGAGCTTGTCCCCGGGGACGTGGTCCTGCTGGCCACCGGCAGCCGCGTGCCCGCGGACGCACGTCTCATCGAGTCACATGCGCTGTCCGTGAACGAGTCGCTGCTCACCGGCGAGCCCTACCCGGTGGAGAAGGTGCCGGGCCTCGCGTCCGCGGACGCACCGCTCGCGGAGGTGGGCAACACCGTCTTCGCCGGCACGTCGGTGCTGGGAGGCACGGCCCGCGCGCTCGTGTTCGCCACCGGCCGTGACACCGAGGTCGGCGGCATCGCCCGGGGACTGGACGCGCCCGTCGCCTCCACCGCCTTCGAACGGGACACGCGCCGCTTCTCCGTGATGCTGATGCGGCTCACGGTCCTGATGGTGCTGTTCGTGCTCCTGGTGAACCTGACCCTGGAGCGTCCGCTGCTGGAGTCCTTCCTCTTCGCCATGGCCCTGGCGGTGGGGCTCACGCCGGAGCTGCTGCCCATGGTGGTCTCGGTGACGCTCGCCCGGGGCGCCCTGCGGCTCGCGGACCAGGACGTCATCGTCAAGCGGCTGAGCGCGGTGCACGACCTGGGCTGCATGGACGTGCTGTGCACCGACAAGACAGGCACGCTCACGGAGGCGAACATCCGGCTGGAGCGCACCGAGGACGCCACCGCCCAGCACAGCGAGCACACCCTCGCGTGGGCCTTCCTCAACAGCCACTTCGCCACCGGCCTGCGCAGCCCCATGGACGAGGCCATCCTGGCCCGGCGCGTGGAGTGCACGCAGGGCTGGCGGAAGCAGGACGAGCTGCCCTTCGACTTCGAGCGCCGCCGCGTGTCCGTGCTGCTGGAGAAGGACGGCCGCCGCGTCCTGGTGGTGAAGGGCGCGCCGGAGGCCCTGCTGTCCCGATGCGAATCGCTCGAGGCGGCGGACGGGACGGCGCAGGCCCTGGACGCGGACGCGCGGGAGTGCCTGCAAGTCCGCGCCGATGCCTTGAGCGAGCAGGGCTTCCGGGTGCTGGGCCTCGCCTGGCGCGACGTCCCGTCACAGGACGGGCCGCTGTCCCCGGAGGATGAGACGGACCTCGTCTTCGCGGGCTTCGCCTCCTTCCTGGATCCGCCCAAGCAGAGCGCCCGGCCCGCGCTGGCGGCGCTGGGCGAGGCGGGCATCGAGGTCAAGGTGGTGACGGGCGACAACGCGCGGGTGGCGGTGCACGTCTGCCAGGAGCTGGGGCTGGAGGTGCGGGGCGTGCTCACCGGCGCGGAGCTGGCCCTGCTGGACGACCCGGGCCTGCGCGCGCGGGCGGAGGACACCACCGTCTTCGCTCGCGTGTCCCCTTCGCAGAAGAGCCGCATCCTGCGCGCGCTGAGACAGCGCGGCCACGTGGTGGGCTACCTGGGGGACGGCATCAACGACGCGCCTTCGCTGCACGAGGCGGATGTGGGCATCTCCGTCTCGGGCGCGGTGGACGTCGCGCGGGAGGCCGCGGCGCTCCTGCTGCTGCGCCCGGAGCTGGGCGTCCTGCACGACGGCGTCCTGGAGGGGAGGCGCACCTTCGGCAACGTCATGAAGTACATCCGCATGGGGACCAGCTCCAACTTCGGCAACATGTTGAGCATGGCCCTGGCGTCGCTGGTGCTGCCGTTCCTGCCCATGCTGCCCATCCAGATCCTCCTCAACAACATGCTGTACGACGTGTCGGAGCTGGCCATCCCGCTGGACACGGTGGACGCGGAGCAGCTCGCGCGGCCCCCTCGCTGGGACATGCGCTTCGTGCGCCTCTACATGGCGGTGTTCGGCACGCTCAGCTCGCTCTTCGACGCGGCCACCTTCACGGTGCTGCTGCACGGCTTCCACGCCGACGCGCCGCTCTTCCAGACGGGCTGGTTCATGGAGTCACTGACCACGCAGGTGCTGGTCATCTTCATCATCCGCACCCGGGGCGGCGCGGCGCGCAGTCCCCCCGCGCGGCTCCTGGTGCTGTCGTCGCTGGGCGTGGTGGCGGTGGCCTGCGTGCTGCCCTTCACGCCGCTGGGGAACTACCTCGGCTTCGTGCCGCCGCCGCCCGCCATCCTCGCGTCGCTGGGCTCGCTGGTGGCGCTGTACCTGGGCTGCGCGGTGGTGCTCAACCGCTGGTTCTTCCGCCGCTTCGACACCGCCTGACGCGCCCCCTCGCGAAAGGATGCAATCGTCCCGCCAACGGGACGTCTGTAGGCTCATGCGTGGGAGAGACCGAATGACCTGGAACCCGTTGCGCCTGCTGAGCGTGCTGGCCGTGGCCTTGCTGTTCGTCCCTGTCGCCGCGGGTGCCGCGACGCGGCAGCAGGAGCTGGACACGTTGCTGACGCAGTACCACCAGCTGCGCCAGTTCAACGGCGTGGCGCTCGTCGCCAACGAGAAGGGCGTCGTCCTGAAGAAGGCCTATGGCCAGGCCAACTTCGAATGGAACGTGCCCAACACGCCGGACACGAAGTTCCGCCTCGCGTCCGTGACGAAGCAGTTCACCGCGATGGTCATCCTCCAGCTGGTCTCGGAGGGGAAGCTGAAGCTCGACGACACGCTGGTGTCGGCCCTGCCGGACTACCGCAAGGACACGGGCTCGCGCATCACCGTCACCCAGCTGCTCAACCACACGTCCGGCATCCCCAACTACACGAGCCTGCCGGACTTCTTCGCCAAGGAGTCGCGCAACCCGTACTCCGTCGCGGACTTCGTGAAGCGGTTCGCCAGCGGTGACCTGGAGTTCGAGCCCGGCTCGAAGTTCGCCTACAGCAACTCCGGCTACTTCCTGCTGGGCGCCATCATCGAGCGCGTCACCGGCAAGACGTACGCGCAGGCGGTGCAGGAGCGCATCTTCACGCCGCTGGGCATGAAGGACTCCGGCTACGACGTCTCCTCCACGGTGCTGCCCAAGCGCGCCAGCGGCTACGAGCTCGGGCCGGACGGCTACGTCAACGCCTCCTACCTGGACATGTCCCTGCCGTACGCCGCCGGGGCGCTGTACTCGACGGTGGAGGACCTCTACCGCTGGGACCGCGCGCTCTACGAGAACAAGCTGCTGCCGGAGGCCCTGAAGCAGAAGATGTTCACGCCCGGCCTGGAGAACTACGGCTTCGGGTTCTCCATGGACCCGCTGAAGCTGGACGACGGCAAGACGGAGCTCGCCACCATCAACCACAGCGGCGGCATCAACGGGTTCAGCACGCGCATCTTCCGCGTGCCGGCGAGTAAGGAGGTGGTCATCCTCCTGGACAACACGTCGCGCGGCGACAAGCTCAAGCCGCTGGCCGCCGGCCTCTTCAGCGTGCTCCACGGCATCCCGCCCAAGGCGCCCCGGTTGGGCATCCGGGAGATGCTGAGCATGACGGTCGACAAGGAGCCCGTCGCGAAGACCGTCGCGCGCTACCGCGAGCTGAAGGCCACGAAGCCGGACGCGTATGACTTCTCCGATGATCAGCTCAACAGCCTGGGCTACCAGCTGCTCCGGAAGGGCCGCGCGGCGGACGCCGTTGAAGTCTTCAAGCTCAACGTGGAGATGTTCCCCCAGATGGGCAACGGCTACGACAGCCTGGGTGAGGCGTACCTCGCCGTCGGCGACAAGGAGCAGGCGCGAGTGAACTACCGCAAGGCGGTGGAGCTGGACCCCAAGAACACCAACGCGGCGGGCGCGCTTCAGAAGCTGGGCGAACAGTCCGGGCCGCCCGCGACAAAGGCAGCCCCCTAGCGGCACCAGATGTGAGCGAATGCGGTCCGCGCCACGGGCGTTGTGCCCGGGGGGCGGTCCAACGTGGTGCTCACGAAAGGTGCCTGCATGAAGCTCTATTTCAATCCGCGCAGCCGGGCGGTCATTGGCAAGTGGATGCTCGACGAGGCGGGGGTCGAGTACGAAATCGTGCCCATCGACCTGGAGAAGCGGGAGCAGAAGTCGCCGGAGTTCCTCCAGGTGAACCCCGCCGGCAAGCTGCCCGCGCTGGTGGACGGAGATGCGCGCGTGTTCGAGAACGCCGCCCTCTGTCTCTACATCGCGGACAAGTACCCGCAGGCGAAGCTGGCGCCCAAGGTGGATGCGCCCGAGCGCGGCCGGTACCTGTCGCTGATGGTGTACTCGACGTCGCAGCTGGAGCCGTCCATGGGCGACCACATGGCCCAGGCCCCCACGCCGCCGCAGCGCGGGTGGACGGAGTACCCGCAGGCGCTGGACGCCGTGGAGCGCGAGCTGGGAGACGGCCCCTACCTGTTCGGCGACTGGTTCACCGCCGCGGACGTGATGATCGGCTCCATGTTCATCTACCAGCGCATGCTGGGAGGTTCGACGGGACGGCCGAAGCTGGAGGCCTACGTGGACCGGCTGCTCGCGCGTCCCAAGTGCATGAAGCTGCGCTGAGCGCTCCGCGCTTCAGGGCGCGGTGAAGCCCTGCGTGAGCCAGTCGATGAAGACGCGCACGCGCGGGGACAGCTGCCGGTTGCGTGGGTACATCAGGGACACGGGCGTGGGCGTCGGTGGGTGCTGGGGCAGTACGGGCACCAGCGTGCCTCGCCCGAAGTCCTCCTCCAGTCGGTAGCGCGGCGCCTGGATGAGGCCCAGCCCCAGTCGCGCGGCGGCGACGAAGGTCTCCGCGCCGTTCACGGACATCGTGGTGGGCAGCACGACGTGGCGCACCTCGCCGCCCACCGTGAACTCCAGAGGAATCAGGCTCCCCGTCAGCGACGAGCGGAAGCCCACCATGCGGTGCCCGTGCTGGAGCGCCTCGACACTCTCCGGCACGCCGTGCCGCGCCAGGTAGGCCGGGGACGCGCACGTCACCTCCTCCAGCAGCGCCACCCTGCGGGCCACCATGTCGCTGTCCTTGGGCTCACCGGCGCGCAGCACGCAGTCCACGCCCTCGCGCACCAGGTCCACCAGCCGGTCGCCTTCGCTCATGTAGAGCTCGATGCCCGGGTAGCGCTCCAGGAACTCCGGCAGCCGGGGCAGCACGACCCTGCGCGCCAGCGTCCCCTGCACGTCCACTCGCACGAGCCCCTTCGGCTGTCCGCCCACGAACGCCGCGTCCGCCTCCTCCAGGTCCGCCAGCAGGGACACGCAGCGCTGGTAGTACGCCTCGCCGTCCAGCGTGGGGCTCACGTGCCGCGTGGTGCGCTGGAGCAGGCGCACGCCCAGCCGCTCCTCCAACTGCTTCACCGCGTCCGTCACCGACGAGCGCGGCAGCCCCAGGTCCTTCGCGGCCTGCGTGAAGCTCCGGCGCTCCACGATGCGCGTGAAGGCCTTCATGGCGTCGAACCGGTCCATTGTCCGCCCTGTCGAACAGTGATGCCGGAACAAAGCCGATTATCCGCGATGCGGAAAGGTCCATCTTGTCCTCACCTGATGCCCGAGCGCGGACGTCGGCGGACCACAGAGGAGAAGACCCCATGACGACCCAGACCTTGCAGAAGAAGACGGCCCTCGTGACGGGCGGCTCGCGCGGCATCGGCGCCGCGGTGGCGGAGCGGCTCGCTCGTGACGGCTTCAACGTCATCGTCAACTACGCGGGGCACCGCGACGCGGCGGAGGCCGCGGTGCGCAGGATTGAGGCGGCGGGAGGCCGGGCCCTGAGCCTCCAGGCGGATGTCGCGGACCCCACCGCCTTCCCCCGGATGTTCGACGCGGCGGAAGCAGCGTTCGGCGGCGTGGACGTGCTGGTGAACAACGCCGGCATCGGGAAGTTCGTGCGCTTCGCGGACTTCGACGACGCGCTGTTTGATCAGCACGTGGCCGTCAACATCAAGGGCACGTTCAACGGCCTGCGTGAAGCCGCGCGCCGCCTGCGCGACGGGGGGCGCGTCATCAACTTCTCCACCAGCGTCATTGGCCTGCGGATGGAGAACTACGGCGTCTACTCGGCCACCAAGGCCGCCGTGGAGACGATGAGCGCCGTCCTCTCCAAGGAGCTGCGCGGCCGGAACATCACCGTCAACTGCGTGGCGCCCGGACCCACCGCCACCGAGCTGTTTCTGGACGGCAAGTCCCCGGAGTTGGTGGAGCGCATGGCGAAGCTGAACCCCCTGGAGCGGCTGGGCACGCCGGAGGACATCGCCGCGTCCGTCGCATTCCTCGCGGGGCCGGAGGGTGGTTGGATCAACGGACAGGTCCTCCGCGCCAACGGTGGCATGGTCTGAACGCCTGACGTGCGGGCAGGGGACCGGGCGGCCCATGGGGCGCGCGCTCCAGAGGTGATGCTCACGTCGGCGGGTGGCTCCAGGCTGCGGGCGTCCCCACCGTTGCCTCGTGAGCGACACGAAATCAGGGACAGACGGTGGATGGGAGGACTCCCGGCTGCGGGCGCTGGAGCAACTGCTGGCCCTCCCCGTGGCCGAGCTGCGTCCCACGCTGGACAGGGCGGGCCAGCTCGTTTCGGAGTTGCTGAACGCCGACAAGGTGGACGTCTTCCTCTTCGAGCAGAGCAGCCAGAGCCTCGTCGCGGTGGGCACGAGCCAGACGCCCATGGCCCTCCTGCAGAAATCGTTGGGCTTGGACCGGATGCCGCTGGCCAATGGCGGGCGCGCGGTCCAGGTGTACGAGACGGAGACCCCCTTCATGACCGGCCGCGCGGAGGAGGATCCGAACGAGCTCCCCGGCATCAAGCACCGGCTGGGGGTGCGCTCCTCCCTGATGGTGCCGCTGCCCATCGGCATGGAGACGCGGGGCGTCCTCGCCGTGACGTCGGCCCAGAGTGACTTCTTCACCCCCCATGACCTGCGCTTCCTGCAGGCCGTGGCGCGCTGGGTGGGCATGGTGGCCCACCGCGTGGAGCTGGTGCAGGAGCTGACGATGCTGGCGGTGAAGCAGGCCCGCCGCAAGGCGGCCGAGGAACTCATCACCGTGCTCGCGCACGACATGGCCAACCACCTGCTGCCGCTCCAGGCCCGCATCCAGCTCATCCAGCGTCGCGCCGCGCGAAATCAAGCGCCGGAGGACCTGCGGGACGCGACGGGCGCGGCCGCGTCGCTGCGCTCCCTCACCCGGCTCATCAACGACCTGATGGACGTGGGACGCCTGGACCAGGGCCTCTTCAGCCTGCGTCCCCAGCCGGTGGACCTGACGGGGCTGGTGCGGGAGTTGGTCGCGACCGCGAGCACGCCCGAGCGCCCGGTGCACTTCGAGGGGCCCGAGGAGCTGGTGACGGTCGCGGATCCAGACCGCGTGCGGCAGGTGCTGGAGAACCTGGTGGCGAACGCGCTCAAGCACTCGCCGCCAGGGCGGCCCGTGGACATCCGCCTGCAATTGCAGCCGCGTCCGGAAGGGCCGTGGGTGCGCGTGACGGTGCGCGACCAGGGGACGGGCATTCCGTCCGAACAACTGCCCACGCTCTTCGAGCGCTTCACGCGGGGGCCCGGCTCCAAGGGGCTGGGCATCGGCCTGTACCTCGCGCGGCGCATCGCGGAGGCGCATGGCGGCACCCTGGAGGTGGTCTCCACGTCCCGGACCGGCACGTGCTTCGGACTGTCGCTGCCGGTGGTGGCCGGGTAGGCGGAGAGGACTCGCGCGGCGGGGGTGAGGGGAAAAAAGGGGCATTTCCGTTGGGTGGGGGCAGGCGCGAAACCGGAGGGCCATCACGGCCGCCGGGCGCCACCCATCAGGAGCAACCCCATGTCACCGTCCCCACGCCTTCGTTCCGTGGCCCGGCTCACCGCAGTGGCCTTCACCACCCTGGGCCTCAGCGCGACCGCGCAGACGTATGCCTTTCCCGGCAGCAGCGCGGACCTCCCCGAGGGCAGCCACTGGTGGATCATCAATGACCACGGCGGCACCCACAACCGTGACCTGCACGCCGTGCGCTTCGACGACGACGAGAAGCGCTTCACCCGCGTGAAGATTCCCTTCGCGGACTACGCGGCTGACCCGAAGAACTCCGACTGGGTCATCTACGGGCTGCCCGTCACCGCCATCGCGGATGGCGAGGTGCTCACCTGTTGGCGCAACGCCCCGGAGGGCCTCAAGCCGATGGTGTACGGCGGTGACGACGTGCCCCACCCGGGCCGTACCTCCAACCCGCTGCGCATCCCGCGCTCGGGCAACCACGTGAACATCCGCACGGACGACGGGAAGATCATCCTCTACGCGCACCTGCAGCCCGGGAGCGTCCCGGAGGAGCTCTGCCCCTTCAACGCCACCTACGTGGCGGACGCGGAGGACCGCGTGGGGGACCTGCCCCGGGAAGTGATTGTCCCCGCGGCGCAGCGGGTGCGCGTGAAGCGCGGGCAGTTCGTGGGCCGCGTGGGCAGCTCCGGCGCCTCGGCGCATCCCCACCTGCACGTGCACCTGCAGCCGATGACGGGCGCGACGACGGTGGGCACGTCCCTGCCGCTGCCCTATTCGCAGGCGTGGCAGAAGGACGGCGCGGTGAACTACGACTCGTCGCTCGACTTCGTCCCGCTCCAGAACGAGGCGCTCGACCTGTTCCCCCAGGCCATCCACCCGGATCCGCTGTTGCGCCGGGGCGACATCACCGGGGACCCGGTGCTGGAGGTGGCGACGGCGGCCTCGGGCGGCATGGTGGTGACGGCCACGCGGGACGTGACGGGGCGGCTGGCGCTGGGCTCGTGGCAGCTGGCGGGGGACGGCACCTTCACGAAGCTGCATGACGCCTCCGCGGGCGCGGCCAGCTCCATCGCCATGGCCCACCCTCACAGCAGCACCACCCGCGACGTGGTGACGGCGCTGCGTGACGGGGATGGGAAGCTCAAGCTCATCGCCTGGCGGGTCGCGACGAACGGCTCGTTCGAGCGCAAGGGCGAGGCGGGCGGCGACGCGAACGCGACGGAGATCAACGTCGCGGCCCTCCCGGAGGGGCTGGGCGTGGTGAGCGCCTTCCGCGACTCCACGGGCCACCTCAAGGTCAGCACCTGGGAGACGTCCGCGACGCTGGACACGGTGACCCGCAGGGGCAACGGCTTCGGCGAGGAGGCGACGAAGGTGGCCATGACGCCCATCCTCAACGGCCGCGTCGCCGGGGATGCGGGCCGCTTCACCGGCGTCGTCACGGCGGTGCGCACGCCCGCGGGCAACCTGAGCCTGACGGCGTGGGAAATCACCCCGCAGAACCTCGTCATCCAGCGGGGCTCCTATCTGGCGGGCGCGGTGACGGACGTGGCCATGAGCACCGTCACGATTGGCAACAGCGTGCGCGACATGGTGGTGGCCAGCACGCGCCTGACCAACGGCGTGCTGCGCAACATCTCCTTCGACGTCACGGCGTCCGGACAGCTGTTGCGGCGTGACCACGAGGACGGCGAGGCCATCCTCGACTTGAGCGCGGCGCGCGTGAAGGGAGCGCACGTGGTCACCCCGGTGCGGGACACCACGGGCAACCTGCGCGTCTACACCTGGGACGTGGACGCGGACGGCAAGGTGCACCGCACCGGCAAGGAGCGCGCGGGCGCCATCGTGTCGGGCCTGGCCACCACCTCCACCTATGTGGGCGCTCGCTTCGTCATCACCGCCGTGCGCCTGACGACGGGCACGGGGGGCGGGGACCTGCGTCTGATTGCCTGGGACGCGAATCTCCAGTAGCGCGCGAATGTCTTCCCCGGAGCCTCTGGGCTCTGGGGGAATTTTCACGGATTGCCCGGCTTCTCCTTGCCGCCGATGATGCGTTCGAATGACGCTCGGCACCCGTTTTCGCGAGGGGAGGCATCTTGGAGTTGCGACACGGCCCATGGGCGGGTGCATCCCCGGATGCCGGGTTGGAGACGCTGCGGCGTGACCTGGGCCGGGCGCTCGCGAGCGTCTGTCCCGCGTCGCTCGCGGACCGGCGGGAGGACCTGTTGCAGGTCGCGATGATGAAGGTGGTGGAGCTGCGCGGGCGCACCCAGGGCCAGGCGGAGCTGACCCCCGCGTACCTGTACCGGGTGGCGTACACGACGCTCATCGACGAGCTTCGCCGGATGGGGGCGCGCAAGGAGGTGGCGTTGGAGGAGGTGGAGCAGGGGCCCGCCCAACCCGTGGCGCCGGGAGACCCGGAGCGGGCGGCCGGGGCCTCGCAGATTGCGCGGGCCGTGCGTGATTGTCTTCAGGGGCTGGTGCAGGACCGCCGCCTCGCCGTGACGCTGCACCTGCAAGGACACACCGTCCCGGAGGCCGCGGAGCTGCTGGGGTGGGAGGCCAAGCGGACGGAGAACCTCATCTACCGGGGGCTGAGCGCGCTGCGAGCCTGTCTCTCCATGAAGGGAATCCAGCCGTGAGCGAACGCCGTCCCGAGGATGACACGCTGGATGCCGAGGGCGTGGAGCGGCTGCGCACGGCGCTGCGCGAGGATGACGCGGCAGGGGAGCCGGTGGACGCGGACCTCGTCTGGCGCGCGGTGAGGCAGGAGCTGCCGGTGGAGGAGCGCCGGGCGGTCATCGAGCGCGTCGCGGCGGATCCCGCGTGGGCGCAGGCGTGGCGGTTGGCGAAGGCGATGTCGCAGGCGGCGGCGGAGGCGGAGCGGGGGGCTCCGGCGGTGGTGCCCGCGACAGGCGTGGAGGCTCCCGCGAAGGTGGTGTCCCTGACCGCCCGGCGCTTCTGGCAGGGGCGGCAGGCGATGGCGGCGATGGCCGCGACGGTGGTGGTCCTGGTGGGCGCGGTCGTGGTGGTGCGGCAGCAGCAGGCGCAAGTGGACCCGACGCGGATCCGCGGTGGTGCGGCGGAGGCCATCGCCTCGCAGGTGCCGGAGGCCACCGCGCTGCCTCGCGAACAGTTCGTGCTCCGCTGGAGCGGAGTGCCCCAGGCTGTGTCCTGGAACGTGCAGGTGTCGTCGGAGGATTTGAAGGTGTTCCATCGCGCGGAGCGGCTGGAGTCGCGCGAATACACGGTGCCGGTGGACGTGCTCGCGGAGTTGCCCTCCGGAGCGCGCGTCCTGTGGCAGGTGGAAGCGCGGCTTCCGGATGGAAGCGTCCAGCGCGGCAGTACGTTCGTGAACCGGTTGCGGTGAGTGCCGCAACGCTTGGGCCAGGCCGGTGGCTCAATGACAAGCAGAGGGGGACGTATGAAGGCAATCAATGTTGGTAGGGGATGGGTGCGTGCGCTGGTGGCGATGGCGCTGCTGTGGGGCGTCGCGGTCGCGGCGCAGGCCGCTCCCACGCAGGTCCGCCTGGTCGTGACCACGGATCCGCTGGTGGGGGCCACGCATGACACGGTGGTGGCCTCCGTGGTGGACGCGGTCGCCCTGCGCAGGGGGGCCCCGGTGCCCATGACCCTGCGCATCCTGGACGAACACGGCGCCGTGCTCGCGACCGTCACGGGAATCGTGAGCCCGGCGGCGCCTCTGTGGGTGAGCGCGAGGGCGCCTTCTTCCGCCGGGGTCCGCGCGCAGCTCATCCTGCCGCCGGAGGCCGAGCAGCTTTCCGCCGGTGTCCTGGCCATCGAGCGGGAAGGGCTGGGTGATCCGCCGCCGCCGCCCACGAAGCTCGTCTGCGAGTTCCCCGCCAAGGACCCCATCACAACCATGCCGGAGCCTGTCACCATGGGGAAATGCTGGGTGGAGACCGTGGAGACCTGATGTGACCGGAGGGCGGCGACAGCGCGTGGGGCGACTGGGCGGCTTCACCCTGGGGGTGGGGCTGGCCCTGGTCGCCCCCGCGCGGGCCGCCGCCCCCGTGGAGCCCTCCGCGCTCGCCCGGTGCGAGGAGGCCTTCGACGCTCAGCCCGAGGGCTCCGACGCGGCCATGTGCTTCTTCCGGAACGCCCAGGGGCTCCAAGGGCGCGACGAGGCCCGGCGCAGGCTCCAGGGCCTCATCGCGCGGCACCCGGACCGTCCCTGGCTCACGCTGGTGCTCGGCCACATGGAGCTGCTCTCCGAGCCGGCCCTGGCTGAGGCGTCATACCTCCGTGCGGCCCTCGCCTTCCGGAGCCAGGGGAACGCGGAGGGCGAGGTGCTGGCCGGCATCAACCTGCGCAGCGTGCTGGGGATGCGCGGCCAGACGGAGGAGGCGCACCAGTGGGTCCGGCGGGTGGGCGAGGTGGCGCGGGCCTCCGGGGATCCGAAGCTGGAGGTGCGCGCGCTCATCCTGGAGGCGGCGGAGCTGTCCGACCTGGGCCAGGACCTGGGCCGCGCCTACCGCCTGCTCAAGCGCGCGGAGGCCCTGACGTTCCCGGATGGCACGGACGGCATGAAGAAGCAGCTGCTCAGCCCCCTGGCCACGGTGAGCGTGAACCTGGGCCGCTTCGACGAGGCGCTGGACATCTTCGCGCGGCTCGCGGAGCTGGCGGACCGCACGAAGGACGCGGGCACGGAGGCGCGTGTCCGTTTCGCGCTCGCGAACCTCGCCTGGCAGCGGCAGGAGGAGCGTCCCGAACCGGGGGGCCGGCCGGAGCTGTTGCGGCTCGCGCGGGAGGCGCTCGCGACCTCCGAGCGCGCGGGCAGCAAGGCCTTCGAGGCGATGTCGCTGCGCCTCGTGGCGGAGCTGCTGGGCGACGGGTTGGAGGCGCGGAACGAAGCGGAGGACGCCCTGCGCCGCTGCATCGACATCGCCCGGGAGACGGGCCTGCCCGAGCGGCGCATCTCCTGTCTGTGGACGCGCGCCGAACGCCGCTCGGCGGTGGATGCGGCCGCCGCGTGGCGCGACGTGGACGAGGCCCTGTCACTGGCCGCCGAGCATGACAACCCGCTCTATCTCGCCTCCGCGTGGCGTGCCCGGTCGATGGTGGCCTTCCGCACGCGTCCGTTGCCAGAGGCCCTGGGAGAGGCGGAGCGCGCGCTCGACGCGGTGGAGGTGCTGCGCCAGTGGCAGCGGGACGCCTCCAGCCAGGCCGAGCTCTTCTCCAACTGGGCCAGCGACTACCACCGGCTCGCGGGCCGCACCCTGGAGGCCGGAGAGACCTCCGCCGTGCCGCCCCGCGAGGCCCTGGAGCGAGCCTTCGCGGTGAGTGAGCGCCTGCGCGCGAGGACGTTGTTCGAGGCCCTGGTGGCCTCCCGCGCGCTCCCGGCGCAAGAGGAGCCACCAGAGCAACGGGAGGCGAGGGACGGCGTGCTGCGGAGCCTGTCCGTCATTCAGCGGGGGCTGCTGGACCCCGCGCTTTCCGCGTCCGAGCGAACGCGGCTGCTGGGTGAACTCCAGGAGTTGGAGCGTCGGGAGCGCGAGCTGCGACCCGCGACCCAGCGCACGGAGCTGTCATTCGCGTCGCTCGCCGCGACCGAGCAGCGCCTGGGCGAGGAGGAGGCCCTGCTCGTCTTCCTCGCGGGCACGGACCATGACCTCCAGGGTGAGCGCGCGGGCGGCGCGTGGATGCTGGCGGTGACCCGAGAGGGCACGCACGCGTACCGCATCCCGGAGAGAGCACGGCTGCGCCCCGCGGTGGCGCTCCTGTCGGGCCTCATCGAGCGCCGCGATGGTTCGGAGGCAGGTGCCGCCGCGGCGCTCTACGCACAGCTGCTCGCCCCGGCGCTGCGAGACCTTCCCCCGAAGGTGTCGCGCCTGCTGCTGGTGCCGGATGGTCCGCTGCACGACCTGCCGTTCGCCGCGCTGCGGGAGCACGCGGACGGCCCACCGTTGATGGCCCGGTATGAACTGGCGCGGGTACCCTCCGCGAGCCTGCTCCACTACTGGCGCGAGCAGCCCGCGAGGCCCCCCGAGGGCGAGGCCCTGGTCCTGGCGGATCCCGACCGGGGCGGCACCCTTCAGGGCACGCAAGTGGCCTCCGCGAGGGGCGGCGTGTTCCTGGAGACGGCGAACCTGGGCGCGCTTCCGGAGGCGCGGCGCGAGGGCCGCACCGTGAGCGAGGCCCTGGAGGACACGGCCGTGAAGCCCCGGCTGCTCATGGGCGCTGAAGCGTCCGAGCAGGCCCTCAAGGCGTCCCGTTGGGACGCGGTGCGCATCCTCCACGTGGCCGCGCACGCGGTCGTGGACGTCGAGTCCCCCGAGCGCTCCGCCCTGGTGCTGGCTCCGGGCTCGGCGGGGGAGGACGGCCTGCTCCAGCCCCGGGAGATCACGGAACTGCGGCTGCGGGACACGCTGGTGGTGCTCTCCAGCTGCCGGGGAGCCTCTGGCGCGCTGCTCGCGGGAGAAGGCGTGCTGAGCCTCGCGAGGGCCTTCTTCGAGTCGGGAGCGCGAGCCGTGGTGGCCAGCCTGTGGCCCATGCGTGACGCGGAGGCCGCGGAGTTGCTGGAGCGCTACTACCGGCACCTGGCGGAGGGACAGAGCGCGGCGTCGGCGCTGAGAGAAGCCCAGCGCGAGGCCTGGGAGGACGGCGAGCCCGCGGCCATGTGGGCCGGGCTGGGGGTGATGGGGGACGCGGCGCTGGTGCCGGTGAGGCCCGCCGCCGGGGGCCTGGGGCGAAGTGTCTTCCTGGGGGTGTCCGCGGGTACGGGCCTGCTGGCGCTGGGGCTGTGGGGCCTCGGGATGCGCCGTGCGCGCCGGAAGCGGGGGAGCGGGCAAGCGTGAATCCGGAGCAGCCGGCGGGGCGTGCGCGGTAGGGTTCCAGAGCGATGAGTGACGCGAGCCGTGAGCCGGCGCCGAAGCTGACCCTCGAGGTGCGGGACCTGCACAAGTCGTTTGGCGGGCAGCCCGCGCTCCGGGGCGTGGACCTGGTGGTGCCGGAGGGCACGACCTGCGTGCTGATGGGCGTGTCCGGTTCCGGCAAGACGGTGCTGATGAAGCACATCATGGGCCTGATCCGTCCGGACCGGGGCGTGGTGTTGGTGGAGGGCGAGGAGGTGGCGAAGATGGACGAGCCCAAGCTCAACCAGATGCGCCGCAAGCTGGGCATCCTCTTCCAGGCGAACGCGCTGTTCGACTCGCTGAACGTCTTCGACAACGTGGCGTTCCCGCTGCGCGAGCGCACGAAGATGTCCGAGCCGGACATCACCAAGACAGTGAACGAGACGCTGGGGAAGGTAGGCCTGTCGCACGCGGCCACGCGCTTCCCGGGAGAGCTGTCCGGCGGCATGCAGAAGCGCGTGGGCTTCGCGCGCGCGACCATCCTCCAGCCGAAAATCCTGCTCTACGACGACCCCACGGCGGGTCTGGATCCGCTCACCACTGCGGCGGTGAATGAGATCATCACCACGGGCAAGCAGCAGCTGGGCGCCACGTCGCTGGTGATTACGCCGGACGTGGCCTCCGCCTTCGGGACGGCGGACAACCTGGCGCTGATGCACGAGGGCCGAGTGGTGGAGTACGGCCCGCCGGACCACTTCCGTCAGTCGCAGCACCCGGAGGTGAAGGCCTTCCTGCGCAACTGGCTGCGGCGGCGCTCCGCGCAGACCCAGACACCGCAGGCCTGACAAGGATTCAAGTATGCTGCGGGAGCCCGAGGGCCGGCGGGTTCGTGATGGAAGCAGGAGTCCGCATGTCCCGCGGCAAGTTGCGTCCCGTGTTCAAGCGTCTGTGGTTGCTCGCGCCCGTCGCCACGTTGGGGTTGGGGTGCTCCTCGACGTGGGGCTGTGATTCGGATGAGAACTGGGAGCAGCAGACCTTCCCACTTCCCGCCACCCTGCGTGACGGGAGCGTCCCCACGCAGGACACCTCCTGTGAGGAGTTGTGCGAGGCGCTCGGGGCCAGGACGCCCTGTGCTCGCGTCCAGGGGACCGAGGTGGGGGAGGACGGCGGCGTCATCGAACAGGTGAGCTGCGAGGCCCACTTTCTCTGCGAGGGCCGGAGGCCGGAAGGACTGTGCAGCGACGGCGCGGTGGCTTCGGAGACGCCCGCGCTGGGAGCGCTCTTCGCGAGGATGGCGCACCTGGAGGCCGCGTCCGTGCCGGCCTTCGAAAGGCTCGCGGACGAGCTGGCCGTGCACGGGGCCCCGGAGCACCTGGTGCGGGCCGCCAGGCGTTCAGCGAAGGACGAGGTCCGTCACGCGGAAGCGATGGAGTCGCTGGCCCGCCGTCACGGAGCCCCGATGCCGGAGCTGAAGGTGGAGCCTTTCCGGGCCCGGTCACTGGAGTCGCTCGCCATCGAGAACGCTGTGGAGGGCTGCGTGCGGGAGACCTACGGCGCGCTGCTGGCGGGTTGGCAGGCCCGGAGCGCGGAGGACGCGCAGGTGCGCGAGTCCCTGGGCACCATCGCCCCGGATGAACTGAGGCACGCGGAGCTGTCCTGGGCCATCGACGTGTGGGCGCTGGATCAACTGTCCCCGGCCGCCCGCGAGCGAGTGAACGCGGCCCGCCGCGAAGCCTGGCGCGAACTGGAGCAGGACGCAGCGGCCAGCCACCTGCCGGACGCAGTGGCTCGCCACTCCGGGCTGCCCTCCGCGGACGTGGCCCTGAGGCTCGTAAGGGAGCTGGCGTCCGAGCTGATGCCCGGAGCGCTGGCGTAATCAATTGCACATGCGCCGCTCCTCGCATCAGAGGGGCGGCAGCTTCTCCAGGAAGCCCGAGCGCGACAGCCACAGCATCAGCGCGAAGCTGATGGTGTTGAAGGCCGCGTGCGCCACGATGAGCGGCAGCAGCCGTCCCCGGTACCAGAGGACGAAGCCGAACCAGGCGCCCATCACGAACGTCTGGAAGACGGCCAGCGTGCCCTCGTAGAAGTGCCCCACGGAGAAGAGCACCGCGGCACCCAGGATGGCCGGCACCCAGCCTCCCAGCACCACCTTCAGCCGAGGCACCAGGAAGCCTCGGAAGACGAACTCCTCGAAGCCCGTCACCACCACCATGATGGCCGCGAACGCCGGGATGCTCAGTCCCGTGTCCAGCAGCGCCGCCGCCACGCCCTTGCGCGCCGCCAGCTCCGCGCCCGCCAGCTTCAACGCCACCGCGACCGCCGCCAGTGGCACCGACGCCGCCAGGTGCACCACGTACGTGCCCACCAGCACCC
>NZ_RAWQ01000082.1:0-38351 GCF_003668965.1 Corallococcus sp. AB030 | reverse complement strand
GTCAGATGGGTATAAGAGACAGGTTGAGGGAGGTGCGCGTCGCGTTCGGGCCGGATGGCAAGCCGCTGAGGATTCCGCAGGAGTTGGAGGAGCACCGCTTCCTGGCGGCTCGGCCGGTGGAGCTGCTCACGGACGTGCTGGCGGACGAGGCCGCGCGGGCACCGGCCTTTGGCCTGGACAATGCGTTGCGGTTGCCGTTCCGCGTGGCGGCGAAGACGGGGACGAGCCGGGCGCACGTGGACAACTGGGCGGCGGGCTTCACGCGCGAGCGCACGGTGGCCGTCTGGGTTGGCAACTTCGACGGCACGCCGATGCGCGGGGTGTCCGGCATCACGGGCGCGGGCCCGGTGTTCGCGCGGGTGATGGCGCTGGCGATGAGGGGCCTTCGGGCCGCGCCGCTGGTGGACCGGAGCCACTTCGAGGCCGCGGAGATCTGCCCGTTGTCCGGCGAGCGCGCAGGCCCGAACTGTCCCGGCGCGATGAAGGAGGTCTACCTGCCGGGCACGGCGCCGCGCCACACGTGCACCATGCACCGTGGCGACGGCTCGCTGGACGTGGGCCCGGCATATCTCGCATGGGCACAGGCGGAAGGACTGGCCTCCACGTCGGTGAGCGCCGAGGGAGGACCGGGGGCGCAGCCCGGCTTCATCCTGCCGGCGAACGGGGATGAGTTCCTGGTGGAGCCCGAGCTGCCCGAAAGCGCGCAGGCCGTGCCCGTGCGGGTGATGGCGCCGCAGGGGGCGAAGCTGCTGGAACTGCGCACGGACGACGGCCGCCGCATCGAGCTGCGTCCGCCCTTCGTGACACGGCTGCCAGCGGTGGCGGGCGAGCGCCGGTTGGAACTCTGGGCGCCCGGTGGCGCCGAGCCGCTGGCGGTGACGCGGTTCCGGGTCCGATGAACGCAGCGGGCGTGGCCGTGCTCATCGCCGCGCTGGTGGTGGGCACGGCGCCTGGCGTCGAGAGTACGGGCTCGCTGTTGCTGGCGGCTGATACGCATGTCCGCTCCACTTCTCTGTCCGCGCGGTCGTTGCCAGCAGCCCGCACGAGTCAGCCCGCGACCGATACACAGGTCGACGTTCGCATCCTCTCCAAGCACCGGCCCGCGCGGCTGCGGCTGGACGGCCCGCGCTCGCTCGAGGTCGTTGCCTCGGGAGACACGCTCGTCGTGGACGGCCGCCCCCAGCCTGACGCCCTGCGACTCGACTCTGCCCGCTGGCATGTCCGGGGCCGTGGTTTGGACCGGCGCTATGAGGCCACGCTTTCGCTGGAGGCCAGGGACGGTGAACTGATCGTCGTCGCCACCTTCGCGCTGGAAGCCTACGTCGCCGCTGTCACCGCGAGCGAGACCGAGGTCGACACCCCCTTCGAGGCGCTCCGTGCCCAGGCCATCACCGCGCGCAGCTACGTGCTCGCTTCCGGCAAGCGGCACGACGAGGCACGGGCCTGCGACCTCACCCACTGCCAGGTCCTTCGCGGCGAGGGCTTCGCCCGCCATCTGCGCCGCGCGCGCGATGCCGCCCGCTCCACGGAAGGCGTCGTGTTGCGGCTGCCCGGTGGCGCCGTGGCCCTCGCTCCATTCCACGCAAGCTGCGGCGGACATACGGCCGAGCCCGTGGCCGTGTTCGGTGCCCCCGACCTCACCGGTGCCGCCGCCGTGCCCGACCGCTGTCCCGCTTCGCCGTGGCGCGCCGTCGTGCCTCGCGCGTTGGTGACGGCCGCCGCTTCGGTCGCGGTCGGTGGCCCTGCGCAGGCGGAGGATCTGCTGCTGGACCGGGACTCCAGTGGCGCGGTGGTGCGCATCGTGGACCGCGCTTCGGGGCGCGAGGGCCGCGGTGACGCGTTCTTCCGCGCGCTCGGAGCGCGTGCCGGTTGGGATCGGATCCGCAGTGCGCGGTTCTCGATGACGCTTGGCGGTGACCAGGCACTCCTCGAAGGACAGGGCCACGGCCACGGAGTCGGCCTCTGTCAGGCCGGCGCGGCCCTGCTCGCACGGCAGGGCTGGACCGCGGAGCAGTTGCTCGCGCACTACTTCCCGCGCGCCCTTCTGGAGACGCCGCGGGACAAGTGAACGCGAGGGCCGGAATGGCCTCCCGTTCGCAGTTGTCCGCGAAGGTGACGGCCCTCCGGGGGCTCTCCCCTGGCCTCTCCGGGAGGGCTTACCAGCAGCCGTCGTGCTCCGTATCGATTGCACCAGAGCCCTCAGCCCCGCGCGGTCCGGTGGGGAGGTGGCTTCGCGCACCGGCCATCCCGGTGCGGAACCCAACCGGGAGGCATCACATGGCGTTCAATCTAATCGAAGCAGTCGGCTCACAGTTCATGCAGAAGGGATTGCTCCAGAAGATCAGCGGTTCGCTGGGCGAGGATCCCCAGGCCACCACCAAGGCGCTGCCGGGCGCCATCGCCGCCGTGGCCGCGGGCGTCGCGGACCAGGGCGGAAACGAGGCCGGTGCCCACCGCCTGCTGACGAAGCTCAACGAGGGCGGCTACACCGGACCGGACGCGCCCCCTCGCGCCGGGGGCGTGGGCGAGGGGCTCCTCGACGAGGAGGAGAGCGGGAAGGGGATGCTGAGCGGCATCTTCGGCAACAAGCTGGGCGGCATCACCGACGGGCTCACGCGCTTCGGCGGGATGCGCAACGCCGGCTCGGCGACGCGGCTGTTGTCCCTGGCCGCCCCCATGCTGATGGGCGTCCTGGGCAAACAGGTGCGTGATCAGCGCATGGGCTCGTCCGGGCTGATGCAGCTGCTCAACGGCCAGCGCAACAACATCGCCGCCGCGCTGCCGGCGGGCCTGGGCGGCATCCTGGGCTTCGGCGGTGCGCGCCACGCCGTCGCGGAGGTCATCGAACCCCACCGCGAGACCGTGACGCAGGTCCGTGAGACGGCGCCCGTGCGCGAGGCCCACACCGTTCGCGAGGCGACGCCGCGGACGACCTACAACCGGCCGCCGGAGCGCAAGAAGAGCATCGCCGGCTGGGCCGTTCCGCTGGCCCTGCTCGCCCTGGTCGCGCTCGCGTGGGGCGCCCTGCGTGGACGCAGGCACGAGTCCGCCCGGGCCCCGCAGGTGAGCCGCACCACACCGCCTCCCGCACAGGAGCGCGTCGCGCAGGCCCCCGAGCCCGTGCGGCCCACGCAGCCGCAGCAGCCCGCGACGCCTCCCGCGGAGCCGCCGCATACCGCGCAGCCGACCCCGCCCGCCACGGGTGGTGCCGGCACGCAGACCCATGAGGGCACGGGCGGCTCCGGCGACGTGGAGAAGCAGACCGCGGGCGCGGCGGACACCCAGAAGAAGGAGGAAGCGGGCACCGGCGGTTCGGGCCAGGAGAAGATGCGCGCGAGCGACCCCAACAGCCTGCGTGAGGCCTTCAACGGCCCCAGCGCGGAGCAGGGCTTCGTGCTGGAGGGCGTGGAGTTCAAGACGGGTTCGTCGCAGCTCACCGCCAAGAGCCAGAAGATGGTGGGCGAGCTGGGTGACGTGATGCAGGAGAAGCCTGACTCGCGCGTGCGCATCAATGGCTTCACGGACTCCACCGGCGACGCGGACGCCAACCGTCAGCTGTCGCAGAGCCGTGCGGAGAGCGTGAGCCGGGCGCTCGTGCGCCGAGGCATCCCGCAGGACCGCATCGAGGTCAGCGGCGAGGGTGACGCCAGTCCCATCGCCCCCAACGACACCCCCGCGGGCCGCGTGCAGAACCGCCGCATCGAGGTGCAGGTCCTCGGTCAGTAGTCCCCCCGGCCACGTGGCCCCGGCGGCGTCCGGTCCTCACTTCGAGGGCCGGGCGCCGCTGTCTTGAGTCACGAGGTCGTGCTCACACCCCGCCCGGCAGGCGGCCGAGGAGGCGCTCCCGCCGCTCGGGTCCCGCTGGAGGATGGGGCTGCCCGCCGCGCATGGCCGCGCCCTGTCCACCGCGTTACACCTCCCGGAAGTTGTCCTCGGGGTTGGCCCGCGCTAACGCGAGGCGTTAGGGCTTCACGCTTGACCCTGCTTTCACCCACCCTCTAGAAGGCCCGCGACCCATGGCGACTCCCGACAGGTTTCCCCTCCCACAGGTCTCTGAAAGCACCCGTAAACCCGAGTGGTTGAAGGTGCGCCTGCCGCATGGCGAGGGCTATGAGCGGGTGAAGGCCATCGTGAAGCGGGTGGGGCTTTCCACGGTGTGCGAGGAAGCCCGCTGCCCGAACATCGCCGAGTGCTGGGGCGGTGGCACCGCCACGGTGATGCTGATGGGCGAGGTGTGCACGCGCGCCTGCCGCTTCTGCCACGTGAAGGTGGGGGCGCCCCCGCCGCTGGACCCGATGGAGCCCATCCATCTGGCGCAGGCGGTGCGGGAGATGAACCTGGAGTACATCGTCGTCACGTCGGTGAACCGCGACGACCGCCCGGACGGAGGCGCCGGCCACTTCGCGTCCGCCATCCGGGAGCTGCGCAAGGAGAGCCCACGCACGCTCGTGGAGGTGCTCATCCCCGACTTCAAGGGGAAGGAAGAGGACCTGGCCACGGTGGCGCAGGCGAAGCCGCACGTGGTGGCGCACAACGTGGAGACGGTGGAGCGGCTGACGCCCACGGTGCGCGACCGCCGCGCGACGTACCGCCAGTCCCTGCGCGTGCTGGAGTACCTCAAGAACCGCCCGGAGAAGGTCTACACCAAGACGTCCGTCATGGTGGGCCTGGGCGAGACGGACGAGGAACTGGAGCGCACGTTCAAGGACCTGCGCGATGTGGGCGTGGACGTGCTCACGCTGGGCCAGTACCTGCAGCCGTCGCAGTACCACCTGCGCGTGGAGCGCTTCGTGACGCCCCCGCAGTTCGAAGCCTACAAGGCGCTGGCGGAGTCCTTCGGATTCCTCTACGTGGCGTCCGGGCCGCTGGTTCGCTCCAGCTACCGCGCCGCCGAATTCTTCATGAAGGGCCTGATGGAGCGCGAGCGCGTCGAGCGACTCGGCTGACCGGACGCACCCCTTCCCCTACCCCAGAGAGACACTCCCGCTCATGGCGACTTTCGAATTCAAGCTCCCGGATCTCGGCGAAGGCGTGACGGAGGGCGAGCTCGTGAAGTGGCACGTCAAGGAGGGCGACCTGGTGAAGGAAGACCAGGTGCTCGCCGAGGTGATGACGGACAAGGCCACCGTCACCGTGCCCACCCCCCACGCCGGCCGCGTCGTGAAGACGCACGGCCGTGAGGGCGACATGGCGAAGGTGCACCAGCTGCTGGTGACGCTGGAGATGGAGGGCGGCGCCCCCGCGGCGCAGGCTCCGTCCCACGGCGCTCCCTCGGCTCCGGCTTCGAGCCCCGCTCAGGCGGCGGCGCCCGCGGCTCCGGCTTCCGCCACGAAGGTGCTGGCCACGCCCGTCACGCGCCGCATGGCGCGCGAGCACGGCCTGGACCTGGCGGAGATCTCCGGCTCTGGCCCGCAGGGCCGCGTGACGAAGGCGGACGTGGTGGCGGCGCTGGAGGGTGGCACCGGCGCGCCGAAGAAGAACGAAGTCGCGGCTCCCGCGCCCCAGGCCACGCGTCCGGCGGCGCCGCTGTCCGCGGGCAAGGGCGACGAGCGCGTCGCGCTGCGTGGCCTGCGCAAGAAGATCGCCGAGAAGATGGTGCGCTCGAAGTTCACGATGCCGCACTTCGCGTTCGTGGAGGAGGTGGACGCCACGGACCTGGTCGCGCTGCGTACGCGGCTCAACAGCCAGCTGGCGGCGGCCGGTGACGGCACGAAGCTGACCTACCTGCCGTTCATCGTGAAGGCGACCATCGCCGCGATGAAGAAGTTCCCGCACCTCAACGCGAACTTCGACGAGGCGACGCAGGAGCTGGTGGTGCGCGGCGAGTACAACATAGGCATCGCGGTGGCCACGCCGGACGGCCTCACGGTGGCGGTGGTGCGCAACGCGGACCAGCTCACGCTGGGCGAGCTGGCGAAGGAGATCACCCGCCTGAGCGTCGCGGCGCGCGACCGCAAGCTGAAGATGGAGGAGCTGACGGGCGGCACCTTCACCATCACGTCGCTGGGGCAGAGCGGCGGCCTGTTCGCCACGCCCATCCTGAACCACCCGGAGGTGGGCATCCTGGGCGTTCACAAGCTGAAGAAGCGCCCGGCGGTGAAGAACGACCAGGTCGTGGTCCGGGACATGATGAACCTGTCGCTGTCCTGCGACCACCGCGTCATCGACGGCGATGTCGCCGCGAGCTTCGTGTACGAGATCATCAAGTACCTGGAAGCGCCGGACCTGCTGTTCCTCGCGATGGCGTGAGGACACGCGTCGTGGGGTACTCCCGACCGCTCCTGCTCCGGGGGGCGGCCGGGAAGCGGGGGAACTTCCGGAACAGCAACGTTGAAGGCGGGCATCCGCGATGGCCGACAATCCCCGTGAGTTGATCCGCGCCGCGCAGACCGCCGAGCTCCAGGGGGACCGCGCGCGAGCGGCGCAGTGCCTGGAGCAGGCCGCCGCGCTGTACCAGAAGTCCGGGCACACCTCGCGCGCCTCGCAGTTGTTGCGGCAGGCGCGCCAGATGAAGGCCCGCGCCCCGGACGTCAGCCCGGCCTTCACCGCGGCGATGACGGGCAACAAGGACGCGGTGGCCTTCCGCGCGGTGAGCTGGGGCGACGCCGTCTCCGACGCGTTCAACGACAAGGCGGACGCCGTGGCGCACACGCTGGACGACTCCACCGTGGACAGCGGCTCGGAGCCGCCCACCGAACCCGGCCTGCCCCGGCTCGCTGGAAGGATCGCCGCCATCGGTGCGCCGTCCCCGGCCGAGGCCCTCACCCCGCATGAGGGGACTGCCGCCGCCACCCGAGCCACGGGCACGGCCACCGTCCCCGAGGGTTCCGCCGGTATCGATGCCGGTGGCCCGCGAGCTTCGCTCGAAGACGTGGAAGCCATCGCATCTAGCGGGGAGCCGCGTTCGGTTGCGAATCGCGATGCTTCTCGGCCGTCAGCGGAGGGAGCCGCCTCGGCTGAGTCGCGGCCCCTGTCCGGTCGGACGCAGGCCGTCAGTCCGAGCGGCCAGCGCAATGCCCCTGACGACGACGTCGTCGTCCCGGGCGGAATGCTCCTGCCTCCGGAAGAGGACGAGCTCGACCCCGCGACGGGCCTGCTGCGCGCCTCGGGCGCCGAGGACTCCGTCGTTCCCGGAGGACTCCTGCGGCCGCCAGACGAGGACACCTCGCCCGTGCACGCCGAACCCGCGCGGAGCCGTCGGCGCGAGAAGCGCATCATCGAGCGGGGCCCGACCCGCGCGGACCCGGCCCTGGACGCATGGTGCTCGTTCTGCTGCCGGCCCCGAGGCGAGGTCGGCGACCTGGTGGCGGGCCCGGCGGGCGCGTTCATCTGCAAGGGCTGCCTGGGCGAATCCCAGGGCCTGCTGGGCGACGTCGTCGCACCGTCTCCCGTGCGCAAGCCGGTGGTGGAGGAGCCGCGCGCCGGGGCCGTGGAGATGGTGGGCCACGACGAGGTGAAGACCCTGCTGGAGCGCACGGTCCAAGCGGGCGCGCGCTGCCTGCTGCTCGTGGGCCCGGAGGGCTGCGGCAAGAGCCTCTTCTTCCAGACGCTCCAGCGGCGCGGCCAGGGCGTGCTCGCGTCCGTGGACGCACTGGAGTCCACCCCGGGCACGGAGCCGCTCCTCGTGGAGGACGTGGACCGCCTGGAGCCCCGGGCACAGGCCGCGTTGACGGCGTTCCTCGCGAACCGCCCGGCGCGCGCGGTGGTGATGAGTGCTCGTGGCGCCGTGTCATCGCTGGGCCTGTGGGTGCGAGGGGAGGGCGGCAGCCTGCCCGTCCCCACCACCGCGGGCATGATTGAAGCCGTGCAGGGCACCGTGCCGGTGTCGCTCCTGGAGCGCGTGCAGGTGCTCCTCCCGGTGCGCCGCCCGACAGTGCCGGAGCTGGTCGAAGTGGCCCGCCGCACCCTGGCCCTGCGCCAGCCGGCGGTCACCCTGACGGACGAAGTCCTGGGAGCGTTCGCCGCCGAAGCGGTCCGCTCCCCACGCGCGGGGCATGAGCTCCAGGCGCTCCTGTCGCGTGTCTACGCGGGCAGCTGGAGCCTGGAAGCGGCCCAGACGCCCGCCGCGCCATCCCACAACCCACGAGGGGGGCGAAAGGGATCACCATGAACACGCTCACCGTCTTCCGCCTGGGCCGGGTGGAGTACGAGGACGGACTGAAGCTGATGCACCTGTTCGGCGAGGCCCGCCTTCAGGAGCGCATCGGGGACGCGCTGCTGCTGCTGGAGCACCCGCCCGTCCTCACGCTGGGCCGCGCCGCGAAGCGCGAGAACATCACCGCCACGGACGCGCGCCTCGCGGAAGAGGGCGTGGAGGTATTCGACACCAACCGCGGCGGCGACGTCACCTACCACGGCCCCGGACAGGTGGTGGGCTACCCCATCCTCCTGTTGCCGCCGGAGCGCCGCGACGTGCGCCGCTACGTGCGCGACGTGGAGCGCGGCCTCATCCAGACGCTCGCGACCTTCGGTCTCACCGCCGGCGCCATCCCCAAGTGGCCGGGCGTGTGGCTGGGCCAGGAGGGCTCGCCGGACGCGCGGAAGATTGGCGCCATTGGCGTGCACCTGTCGCGCTGGCTCACCACGCACGGCTTCGCGCTCAACGTGAACACGAACCTGGAGCACTTCCAGCTCATCGTCCCGTGCGGCATCCGCGAAGCGGGCGTCACGTCCATGCAGCGCGAGCTGGGCCACCCCGTGTCCGTCCCGGACGTGGAGGAGGTGCTCGCGCGCGAGTTCACCCAGGTCTTCGATGCCCAACGCGTGGACGGCACGGTGGACCTGCGCACGGTGAGCGTCGCCGTGATGCACGGCCGGGGGCCCGAGGCTCGCGTGCTGCTCCTGCGCCGGACGCCGGAGCGCGGTGGCTTCTGGCAGACGGTGACGGGGCGCCTGGAGCCGGGCGAGTCCCCCGTGGAGGCCGCCCGCCGCGAGGTGGCGGAGGAGACGGGCCTCCGGCTCCCCGTGGTGGACCTGGCCTACCGCCACGCGTTCGCGCTGGGGGAAGTGCTGCCGCCGAAGCTGGTGGAGGAGCACGGCTTCGCGGTGCACGCCTCGCCGGACACCCAGGTGCGCCTGGGCCCGGAGCACGACGCCTTCGAGTGGGTGGACGTGCCCACGGCGCTCGCGCGGCTGCCCTTCCGGGGCCTGCGCGAGACGGTGACCCGGGCGCTCAAGACGCCCGGGCCGTGACAGCCTCTACAGCTTGATGACCATCGCCTCTTTCGCGGCGATGGCGTCCTTGCGGTGCTTGCGCACCTCGCGCAGCAGCTTGTCCATGCTCGCGTCGTCGCGGCCCGGGTCGTGGTGGAAGAGCACCAGCTGCTTCACCCCGCTGGCGTCCGCCGCGTGCACCGCCGCTTCCCAGGTGGAGTGGCCCCAGCCCGTGCGGACCCGGTACTCGTCCTCCGTGTACATGGAGTCGTAGATCAGCGCGTCCGCGCCCCGCGCGAAGTCGAACAGCTTCGCGTCCAGCGCCGTGCCGTGCTCCACGTCCGTCGCGTACACCAGCGAGCGCCCGCCGAAGTCCACCCGGTAGCCCACGTTGCCGCCGGGGTGGTTCAGCTCCAGCGTGCGCACCGTGGCCTTGCCCACCGGGATGTCCTCGCCCACCACCACGTCCCGGTACGCCAGGCGCGTGCGGAACACCTCCTCCGCCGTCACCGGGAAGTAGGGGTGCACCATCTGCCCGGCCAATATCTGCTTGAGCGACTTGCCGTCCCGAGGTGACCCGTACAGCGTCACGTCGTTCGCCGGAGAGAACATCGGCGAGAAGAACGGCAGGCCCTGCAGGTGGTCGTAGTGGTAGTGCGAGATGAAGATGGACGCCTTGACGGGCTTTCGCGTCGCCACCAGCGCATCTCCCAGCCCGCGCGCTCCAGAGCCCAGGTCGAAGATGAGCAGCTCATCTCCACAGCGGACCTCCACGCACGGCGTGTTGCCGCCGTAGCGCTTCGTCGCCGGACCTGGCGCGGGGATGGAACCGCGCACCCCCCAGAAGCGCACCTCGAAGCGCGCGGTGCTCCGCCGGGCCGGGCGCTCAGCCGGCCTTGGCTTCCGTGTCGTCGTCCTCCGCGAAGAGCTCAATCAGGTGCCCCGTACGCTCGCGCTTCGTCTTCAAATAGTCGACGTTATGCGGATTGTGCTCGGTCCGGGAAGGGATTCGGCGCCGAACCGCAACGCCTTCCTCCACCAGCCCGGCGATCTTCAGCGGATTGTTGGTGATCAGGTCCACCGACCGCACATCCAACGACCGCAGCATTTCCGCAGCGATGTCGTACGAGCGCAAGTCATCCGCGAAGCCCAGCTGGCGATTGGCCTCGTAGGTGTCCAGGCCCTTGGACTGCAGGGCGTAGGCCTTGATCTTGTTGCCCAGGCCGATACCCCGGCCCTCCTGGCGCAGGTAGAGCACCACGCCCAGTCCGTTCTGGGTCACGAAGTCCAGCGCCCGGTCCAGCTGCTCGCGGCAGTCGCACTTGAGGCTGCCGAAGACTTCGCTCGTGAGGCACTCGGAGTGGATGCGCACCGGCACCCCCTCCAGCCCCTTGGGCTCGCCCACCACCAGCGCCACGTGCTCGCGGCCGTTCCGTTTGTCGCGGAAGACGATGGTCTTCAGCACCCCGCGGGCCGTGGGCACGTCCGCCTCCGAGTACCGCTCCAGGTGCTGGGTCGGCTTTCGGGTCGGCAGGACCTGGGGTGAGCGCGTGTCGGACATGGTAGGTCGTCTCCCAGAGGGGGGCCGTTACTTCTCGCCCCCCTGGATGCAAGTCAAGGTGACACCCCGATGGGTGTGGTGAAACCCGCCTGTTTGGATGCGGCGGACGTGGACTGCGTTGCTCAAGCGACCCACGAGAGGGGGAGCAGCTCCACATGGGAGCCATCAGCCAGGCTGTTGGTTTCTCGGGGGATGTGAAGCAAATGTGTGGCTGCCGCAGCTGAACGCAGGGCACCCGACGTCTGAGTCCCCAGGGGTTTTGCCCACAGCTCGCCCGCCCGCCAGGTGGCCGTGACACGCACAAAGTGAGCAAGCCCCGGGGCCTTGGAGAGCCGTCCCTCCAGGCGGCCGGCGACGCGGGGTGGCTCCACGTCCGAGTGTCCCAGGAGCCGGCGCAGGGCGGGGCGCACGAAGAGCTCGAAGGTCACCAGGGAGGACGTGGGGTTGCCGGGCAGGCCCATGAACAGGGTGGAGCCGCGCTGGCCCACCACCAGCGGCTTGCCGGGCTTGATGGCCACGCGCCAGAAGCGCTGCTCCACGCCCAGGGCCCCCAGGGCGTCCTTCACGAAGTCGTGGTCGCCCACGGAGACGCCGGCGCTGGTGAGCACCACGTCGTAGCCCTCGGCGCGCGCCAGGGCCTCCTGGACGGCCTGGCGCGTGTCCCGGGCGATGCCCAGGAGCGTGGGCACGCCGCCGGCGCGCCGCACCGCCAGGGCCAGGGCAGGGGCGTTGATGTCCACGATGCCGTCGCCGGGGGGCTCGTCCACGCGGCACAGCTCGTCGCCGGTGGACAGCACCGCCACGCGCGGCCGGCGGGGCACCGGCACCGTGCCCTGGCCCTGCGCCCACAGGAGCCCCAGCTCCGGGATGCCCAGGGGCGTGCCGCGCCGCAGCAAGACGTCGCCTTCCTTCGCGTCCTCGCCCCGGGGGCGGACGAAGTTCCCCGGCCCCACGGCCTCCAGGATCTCCACGGCGTCCGGTTCGCCCGGAACGGGGCGGGTGCGCTCGCGCATCACCACCGCGTCCGCGCCGGGGGGCAGGGGGGCCCCGGTCATGATTCGAGCGCACGTGCCAGGGACGACCTCCCGGGTGGGGCGCCTGCCGGCGAACACCGTCTCGCCCACCGTCAGGCGCACGGGCAGGGGGCCCGCCAGGTCCCGGGCCTGGACCGCGAAGCCGTCCATGGCGGAGTTGTCCCAGGGGGGCAGGGTGCGGCGGGCGGGGACGTCCTCGGCCAGCGCGCGGCCCAGGGCGTCATCCCCGGGCACCCACTCGGTGGCCAGCGGCGTGCACAGCCCGAGGATCCGCGCTCGGGCCTCCTCCACCGGCAGCAATTCAGGGGCGTCACTCATGCTGTTTTCCCACCCAAAGTCCGTGGGAAAATCAAGTGTTAGTTTGACAGCCCAGCTGATCATCGTTACAAGCAATCGTGATCGCGAGGCTCGCGTCCAACAGCAGGGGCGTCCCGCCAACCCGTTGATAGCACACGGGAAATTTCCAAGGAGACAGCGTCGATGGCCAAGCCCAAGTCCGGGGCGAAGAAGCCGACTCCCGCTGCAAAAGCCGGTGCGAAGCCTGCCGCGAAGAAGGACAACGCGGCCCGCCTGGATCTGATCAGGAACGCATCGAAGAAGGTGGCGACGGCCGCGACGAAGGTCGTCAAGGCGGTGGCTGAAGGGGCGAAGGGAAAGGTCGCGGCGGCGAAGAAGGCGGTGGCGGAGAAGGTGGAGAAGGCCCCCGCGGTCGCCAAGAAGGCGGCGGCCAAGGTCGCTCCTCCGGCGCCTCCCGCGAAGGCCGGCAAGGCCGCGCCCGCCGCGAAGACCGCGCCCGCCGCCCCTCCCGGAAAGAAGGGTGCCGGGAAGGCGGGAGGCAAGGCCCCGTCGGCCGTCCCCGCCGGTCCTGCCGTGGAGAAGCCGCGCCCGCGCGCCACGAAGCTTCCGCCCGTGGGCGAGCCGCTCACGAAGCGTGAGATGGAGCAGCTGCTCACCGCCGGCGAGGGCCGCGGCGTGACGGGCGAGGGCAGCCTCAAGGGCCGGCTCGTCCTGAGCGGCGAGATGCCCCACCTGGTCGTCGTGGGCCGCGACAAGCGCGAGCTGACGTTCCTGTTGCAGGGACCGGATCAGGAAGTGCTGCCGGCCTACGTGGACCACAAGGTCTCCGTGAGCGGCCTCATCAAGAAGACGACCAACCACAGCGGCGTGGTGGAGGTACGCAAGTACTCCGCCAAGAAGCCCGAGGTGGAAGAGGTCGCGCCGGCTCCGTCGGATTCAGAGCCGAAGCTGCGCTACCTGTCGCCCGGCGAGGTCTCCATGGCCGTCGCCGCGGGCATGGGCGCCGGCATCAAGGGCTTCGCCAGCATCCGGGGCAACCTGGAGATGATGGGCGAGGACTTCGTGCTCGTCGTGTCCAACGGCGGCACGCGCCAGCAGGTGTCCTTCGCCATCGAGGGCAAGGCGGCGGTGAAGAGCCTGCGCAAGCACGTGGGGCAGACGCTCCAGGTGACGGGCGTGGTGGACAAGACGTCCGGCTGGGGTGGCCGCATCACCGCGGAGACGGTGGAGCCGCGTCCGTCCGAGGCGCGCTCGGTGTCTCGCGACGAGATGGAGCTGGTGCACATCGAGGGCGAGGTGCCCACGTCCGTGGACGTGAAGCTCAACCACGGCCTCACGGTGCGCCTGCAGGAGCAGCCCGGCGCCACCTGGGCCATCGAGCCGACGCTGGCCAAGCGCGTGGGTCTGCGCGAGGCCAACTTCGAGCAGGGCGCCGCCGGCGGCCCCGCCACCCGCGAGTTCTTCTTCACGCCGCGCAACCCCGGCAACTTCGAAGTGGAGTTCTTCCTCGCCAAGGCGTTCACGCCGGGTGTGGTGGAGCGCTCCTTCAAGATCAGCGTCACCGTCAAGCCCTGACGGCTTGGGCGCACGGGCCCTCCCTGGACCGCAAGGTCTGCCAGGGAGGGCGAATGGGAGCCGGGGGGTTCCCGCCCGCACCCTTCGGGCTTACCCGTTCCCTCAGCGGCCTTGCCGCATCCCCACCGTGAGCCTCTCCCAAGATCACATCCGACAGCTGCTCGCTGAAGCCGATCACCCCCTGGGCGTGAAGGAGCTCCTTCGCGTCGCGGGGATGAATCCCGGCCAGCAGACCGAGCTCAAGCGCGCCCTGCGTGAACTGGTGCGCGCGGGCACCATCGTCAAGGACGGCAAGCGCTTCCGCCTGGAAGGCCCTCGCGTGCCCCGCGCGCCCGAGGCCAGCTCCGAATCGCGCCGGGACGCCTCCACGCCCCCCTTCAAGAAGCGGGGCCCCGCCCCGGGCAGCGGACGCGAGGAGCGCCGCGGCGGCTTCCGCGACGACCGTCCGGGCTTCCGTGGCGGCGGCGACGTCCGGCGCTCGCTGCAGCGTGGCTTCCGGGACGACCGCTTCGAGGACTCCGGGCAGCCCGCGGTGGAGGGCATCCTCCACATGCACCGGGACGGCTTCGGCTTCGTGCACCCGGTGTCGGGCGAGGGCGAGAACATCTTCCTGCCGCCCGGCGAGGCGCAGCGGGCGCTCGACAACGACCGCGTCATCGTGGAGGTGGCGGGACGGCCGGGCCGCTTCGAGGGCCGGCTGGTGCGCGTCATCAACCGGCGGCGTGAGCTGGCCGTGGGCACGTACGTGGCGCAGGGCCGGCACTCGCTGGTGATGACCACGGACACGAGCCTGCCGGGTCCCATCCGCGTGCCGCCGACGCAGATGGCGCGCGACGGCGACCTGGTGAAGGTCCGGTTGGGCGTGGGCGCGGACCTGCTGGAGCCCGGGCAGGGGCTGTTCGGTGAAGTGGCCGGTTCGCTGGGACGGCCGGGTGACCCGAGCGCGGAGGTGCTGGGGTCCGCCTTCGCGCATGGCTTCTCCGACGAGTTCCCGCCGGAGGTGATGGACGAGGCGGACGCGTTCGCGGTGAAGGTCACCGAAGCGGAGGCCACGGAGGGCAACCGCAGCGACCTGCGCTCGATGCCGCTCATCACCATCGACGGCGAGGACGCGCGCGACTTCGACGACGCCGTGTACGCGGAGCCCCAGGCCGGAGGCTGGCGGCTGGTGGTGGCCATCGCGGACGTGTCGCACTACGTGAAGGAGCGCAGCGCGGTGGACGCGGAGGCGCTCAACCGCGCGACGTCCGTGTACCTGCCGGACCGCGTGCTGCCGATGTTGCCGGAGCGGCTGTCCAACGGCATCTGCTCGCTGCGCCCGGACGAAGACCGGCTGTGCATGGTGGCGGACATGACGTTCGACCGCCAAGGCCAGCGGCGTACGCACGAGCTGTACCCTGCGGTGATGCGCAGCGTGGCGCGCTGCACGTACAACGAGGTGCAGGATGTCCTGGACGGCAAGGACGTGCCGCACCGCAACTTCCTCAAGCCCCAGTTCGAGCAGTTGATGGCGCTGGCGCGCGCGCTGATGGGCATGCGCAAGGCGCGAGGCGCCATCGACTTCGACGTGCCGGAGCACAAGGTGCTGCTGGGCGAGGATGGCCTGCCGCAGCGCATGGAGAAGCGCGAGCGCAAGGACAGCCACCGGCTCATCGAGGAGTGCATGCTGGCCGCCAACGAGGCGGTGGCCACGTACTTCCAGGACGAGGGCCTGCCCACGGTGTACCGGTTCCACGGCGAGCCGGATCCGCAGAAGCTGGCGGCGTTCGCGGTGCTGGCGGAGGCGTACGGCTTCCAGCTCGACGTGGAGGACGGCGTTTCGTCCAAGGAGCTGGACGCGTTCATCACGCAGCTGCAGGGGCACCCGGAGCAGCGGGCGCTGAACCAGCTGCTCCTGCGCTCCATGATGCAGGCTGTGTACACGGCGACGCGCGTGGGCCACTACGGCCTGGCGGCGGAGAACTACCTTCACTTCACGTCGCCCATCCGGCGCTATCCCGACCTGCTGGTGCACCGCGTCCTGAAGGCGGTGTGGGCGCGCAAGGGCAAGAAGCCCTCGGAAGCGCAGCTGGACCGCGAGGAGGAGCGGCTGGAGGGCATGGCGCAGCAGTGCTCGGAGCGCGAGCGCGCGGCCATGACGGTGGAGCGCGAGGTGGTGGCGTTCTACGCGGCCCTGATGATGAAGGACCGCGTGGGCGAGGAGTTCGACGCGACCGTGGCGGGCATCGCCGAGTTCGGCTTCTTCGTGGAGCTGGACGAGGTCCACGTCGAGGGCCTGGTGAAGGCGGAGTCGCTGGGGCCGGGCTCCAAGCTGGACAAGCGCACGCACTCACTCGTGTACTCGAATGGCCGGCGCGTGCGCGTGGGGCAGAAGCTGCGCGTGCGGCTGCTGTCCGCGAACACGACGTCGCGGAAGATCGACTTCGAGGCGCTCCAGTTCGCGGACGAGGCCCCGCTCCAGCGGACCCCCGGAGCGAGTCCCGCGCCGCGCCGGCGCGAATACGTGAACGAAGCGCCGGGCCGTCACAAGGGCGGCAGGCTCGGACGCGGCGAGCGCGAGGCCGCGAAGACGGGCCGCCCGCCGTCGCGCAAGCCCGCCGGGGTGGACCAGGCCGCGGACGTGGAGCAGTGGCGGTCGCTCGGCGAGTCGGAGGAGACGCCGTTCGGAGTGAAGAAGGCGTGGGAGCCGCCCACTCCCGAGGACGCCGCCACGGTGGAGGCCGCGACGGTCTCCGGCTATGGCGATGAAGTCCTGGGAGAAGCGCCGGCCGCGTCGCGTCCGCGAGGACGTTTCAGCCGGGAAGGGCGCCGCGAAGAGGCCGCGCCCGCTCGCGCCACGTCCCGCTACCTGCGGTCCCGCACGGAAGAGGCCCCCGCGCCGAAGGCGGAGCCCGCCACTCCGGCCAAGGGCAAGCGAAAGGTCATCCGTCCCTCGCTCCCCGCGGTCGAGGAAGGCGACGAGGCCGGTACCTCCTCCGAGGCTCAGGTGCCTCGCGAGGCCTTCACTCCGCCCGCTATCGAATCCGACGACAGCGCCCCAGCCGCTTCACCGCACCCGGGCTTCGACCGGATCCGCGCGCTGGCCGCGCAGCGGGGTCAGCTCTCCACGGAGGCGGCTCCGGGCCGCGCGGGCGCGTCCAAGAAGGTCCGCAAGGCGGCCTCTGGCGCGAAGGCGAAGCCCTCGAAGAAGTCCGCGCCTACGAAGGCCGGCGGCTCGAAGGGCGCGAGCCAGAAGCAGGGGCGAGGCGCCCCGGGCAAGCGCAAGCGCTGAACGCGGGGCCGGACCTTCCGGCCACGCAGCCGTTCCACTCAAGGAGGCCGTGTGGGTGCTGTGCGAATCGTGGGATTGATGCTCGCGGTGGCGGGCGGAGTGCTGCTGTTCACCGGGCTCAAGGCGCGGGACTCGCTCACGGAGCGCGCCTCCGAGCTCATCACCGGCCGCAACACCGAGCAGACCACGCTCTACGTCGCGGGCGGCGGCGCCGCGCTCGTGGGCGGCGTGCTGCTGGCCCTCTTCGGGGGAGGACGAGGCCGACGTTAGGCCCCGTCCCCTCCACCGGGACTACTTGGTGGCGCCAGAGGCCTGAGCGGCCTTGGCGCGCTTGGTCGCCTCGCTGAACTGCTTGGTCGCCTCGGTGGCCTGGGCCGTCAGCTCCTCGATGCGCTTGGCGTGCGCGGCGGAGCTCGCCTTGGCGGCGGCGACGCGCTCTGCGGCAGTCGGATCCACCACGGGCTTCTTGCCCTTCTCCGGCTTGGGCGGCGTGGCGGCCTCGACGGCCTCCTGATCGGCGGCCTGCATCATGGCCTTCTCATGCTCGATGTACTTGAACATCACGACGCGCTTGTTCAGGTACGGGTTGGGCAGGTCCGGGTTGATGGCGATGACCTGATCATACGTCTTCAGCGCGAGTTCCAGCTCCGCGGGGACCGCGGGCGCGGACATGGAGCGGGCGCCACCGCGCTGCGAGTGCACCTCCGCGATCCAGCCGAGCGCGTCGGTGTCCTTCGGGTTGATCTTCAGGCACTCCTCGAAATACTGCTTCGCCTTGTCCAGCGGGCCGCTCTTCGCGTACATCGCCGCGACGTTGCGGTAGACGTCGGCCTTCTCAGCGGGCGTCTTCGCGTAGTCCACCAGCTTCAGCGCGGCCTGCGCGGCTTCCTCCGTCTGGCCCGCCTGCATGTGCGCGAAGGCCTTCTTCTCCCAGACCTTCTCCTGGTTCGGGTCGATCTTCAGCGACTCCTCGTACTCCTTCACCGCCTCCGCGTAGTTCTTGTCGGCGAGGAAGTTGGTGCCCTTGACCCGGTGCTCCTTGGCCTTCTCTTCCTTCTCATCGGCGCAGCCGAAGGAACCGCCCAGGGTCAGCACACCCAGCATCAAACCCACGCTACCCAGTCGCTTCATGCCCAAAGCCTTTCGTGAAGTTCCAGGGGGCACGTCCCGACCGGGGGCCCCACGCGGCGCGGAATATACCCGAACTCGCCTCGGGTACCCCTCGTCCTGAAGGCGGGGCTGTGCTCTCCGGGGGCCCTGTCCGGCAGGGCGCTTCAGGAGCGTGCGCGTGCGAGCAGGGAGACGAGCAGGGGTGCGCCCAGGGCGGCCGTCACCACTCCCACGGGCAATTCACGCCCGGGGAGGATCAACCGCGCCGACGCATCGCACAACGCGAGGAACGCGGCCCCCACCACCACGGACCCGGGCAGCAGCACCCGGCGACTCACACCGAGTGTCCGGCGCACCAGGTGCGGGACGATGAGCTCCACGAAGGCGATGGGGCCGCACCACGCCACGCAGGCGGCGACGCCCAGCGCTCCCAGGCCAATGGCCACCGTGCGCACGCGGCGGACGGGGACACCCTGGGACTCGGCGTGCTCCTCGCCGGCGATGAAGACCTCCAGCGCGCGGGTGAGGGCGAGCAGCCCCACGATGGTGACGGCCGCGAACGGGGTGAGGAGCCGCACGCCCGCGTAGCCCACCTGCGGCAGGTGGCCGAGCGACCAGCGCATGGCGGCCATGAGCTCGGCGGAGTCCGCGGTGAACTGCAGGCCGGTGGAGATGGCGCCCGCCGCCATGGAGCACGCGATGCCTGCGAGCACCACGTCGTTCATCCGCACGCGGCGGCCCGCGGCGATGGCGGCCACCACCAGGCTGACGCCGAGCGCCCCCATGAAGGCCGCGGCGGTGATGATCGGCGCTCCACCCGGCGCGAGCCGCGCCCCCAGGATGATGGCCACCAGCGCGCCCAGGGTCGCCCCCGCGGTGGTGCCCACGGTGCTGGGCGCGGCCAACGGGTTCGCGAAGAGGGACTGATACACCGCGCCCACCAGCGACAGCGTGCCGCCCACCAGCATGGCCATCAGCGTGCGGGGCACGCGCAGCTGCCAGAAGACGAAGTCCACCGAGTCCGGGGAGAGCCCCGGGCCAATGAACGGCGCCACCGCGCACGCGGCCACGCAGACCCCCACGAGGACCCAGGCCTTCACGAGGCGCCTCCGCTCCGGGGCAGGCCCACGAAGACGCGATGGCCTTCCACGGATGTCCCGTGCATGCGCACGCCGAACAGCTCGCCCAGCTGTTCGCCCAGGTCGGGGGCGTCGTGGTTCCGCTCGAAGGCCACGCGGCCCTGGAACAGGCCCACGACGCGGGGCGCGCGTGTGCCTGGAGCGTGGGCGTGCGAGATCACGTTGACGTCGTGGGTGACGCAGAGGATGCCGCGCCCCGCGCGCCAGAGGTGGCCCATGCGCGTGTACAGCTCCAGTTGCTGCGCGGGGTCCAGGAAGTTGGCGGGCTCGTCCAGCAACACCAGCGGGGTCTCCTGCGCGAGCAGCCCGGCGACCGCCACTCGCTGCCGCTCACCGCCGGACAGCTCCGTGATGGGGCGCAGGGCGAAGGACTGGGCGCCTGCTTCCGCCAGAGCCTGGTGCGCAGCTGTCTCGGAGGCCCGGCGGGATTCGGGGAAGCGGTAGCGCGCGGAGACGACCTGCTCCAGCGCGGTGATGGGCTCCGCCGCTTCCAGCCGCTGGGGCAGCCACGCGAGCCTTGCCGCACGTTCCCGGGGGGCGAGGCCCGATACGTCCTGCCCGTCCACGAACACATGCCCGGCGTCCGGACGCAGCAGGCCCAGCGCCACGCGCAGGAGCGTGGACTTGCCCGCGCCGTTGGGCCCGACGATGGCCACGAAGTCACCGGGGGCCACGCGCAGGGACACGCTGTCCAGGAGCGTCCGCCCCCGAGCCCGCACCGTCACCGCGTCCAGCGTCAGCCCGGCCGTCATCGTGCGGAGGGCAGGGTGCCCAGGGCGGCGCGGAGCCGCTCGACGACATCGAGGATGGCGGGCCCGGTGGACTGCGCGTCGGGCCCGATGACCAGCCGCACCCGGTCCTCTCGCGCCGCGCGCAGGCCGGTGAGCTGCTTCCACGGAGCGAGGAGCTGCGCCTGCTTCGCGGCATCCAGGGCCGGCGCGCTGATCAGCACCAGCACCGCGTCCGGATCCAGTGCGATGACACCCTCCAGCGACAGGTTGGGCGGCCCCGTGACGTCCTCCGCGACGGCGTTGCGAGCCCCCGCCGCCTCCAGCGCGGCGCCGTGCAGCGACGCGCGCTTCATGTACCAGACCTCCGACAGCGTGCCCGCCGTGTCGCCCAGCACCAGCAACACGCGGGGAGCATCCTTCGGAGCGGGGCGAGACAGCGTCTGGCTCAGCTTCTCCGCGAGCGCCTCGGCCTGGGGCTCTCGGCCGCTCAGCCGGCCCAGCTCCTTCACGCTGCCGACGACCTCCTGGAGCGACGTCCACGGCAGCACCTTCAGCGGCGCGAGCGCGGAGAGCGCCTCCGCGGGGGCCTGCTTCACCTGTTGATCCACGAGCAGCGTGGGCTTGAGCTTCGCGATGGCCTCGAAGTTCGGCGCGAACGTGGTGCCCACCTTGGGCAGGGCGGGCGTGCCTTGGGGCAGGGCGGTGTAGTCGGACACGCCCACGATCTCCGCGCCTGCGCCCAGCGCGAACAGCGTCTCCGTGACAGAGGGCGACAGCGAGACGATCCGCCGCGCCTGGGCTTCCGGAGCGGGGGGCGCGGGACGCTGGCAGCCCGCCGCGAGCGCGAGCACCACGCACAGCAGGGAGGGGAGGCGGAAGAGACTCATGGGCGGTCCGACTTCTAGCACGCGCGTCACGGACGGGTGTCCGGGAAGCGGTGTCTGGGTTTCGCTTATCCTGGGAGCTCCTCACAGAGGGGATACCCGGACATGACCTGGATGAATTGGACGTCCCGCGCGCTATGCGCCGCGGCGCTGCTTTGCACTTCCTCGGCCTTTGCCGCATCGCCGTTCGCGGAAGGGATGATCTCCATCACGTTGGATGACGGCTGGAGCACGCAGTACACGCTGGCGCGGCCTGCGCTGAAGTCGCGGAACATCCCCGCGACGTACTACCTGGTCACCGACGCGGTGGCGCAGGGATGGGGCGGCTACATGAGCCTCGCGCAGGTGCAGACGCTCAAGGCGGAGGGCAATGAAATCGCCAGCCACACGCGCACGCACGCGGACCTCACGTCGCTGACGCCCGCGCAGTTGACGTCGGAACTGCACGACTCGCGCACGTGGCTGCAGACGAACGTGGGGGCGATGTGCGGCAAGGATTTCGCGTCACCCTACGGCGCGTACAACGCGACGGTGATGACGGCGCTGAAGACAGAGTACGCCAGCCACCGCACCATCAACGCGGGCCGCAACTTCAAGGACACGGTCATCTACGAACTGCGCGCCAACGACGTGTCGAGCGCGGTGACGGTGGCGCAGGTGAAGGGGTGGATCAACCAGGCCATCGCGGAGAAGAGCTGGCTCATCATCCTCTTCCACGAGTTCACCAGCAGCGCGCCCACGCGCGAGACGCAGTACCGGACGACGAACTTCACGAACATCCTCAACTACGTGCAGTCCACGGGGATCCGCACGGTGACGGTGGAGCAGGGACTCGCGCTGACGGACGGTCTTACTGAGGCGCCGCCGTCGGTGGGCACGGTGGTCTACGACGACGCGATGGGCAGCGGCTTCCAGAACTGGAGCTGGGCGACGCACGATCTGGATCAGTCCGTCACGGTGCACTCCGGGTCCACGGCGGTCAGCTTCGAGCCGGACTACTGGGAGGCGCTGATGTTCCACCACTCGGGGTTGGATCTGTCGCTGTACCAGTCCATCGACCTCTGGGTGCACGGAGGCACGACGGGTGGACAGCAGGTGCGGCTGGCGCTCTACAACGGCGGCACGCCGCTGGGCAGCATGAGCCTGGAGACGGCGCTGGGGCACCCCATCGCGGCGGGGACCTGGCAGAAGGTCTCCATCCCGCTCAGCGCCCTGGGCGCGACGTCCGGCACGGTGGATGACTTCTACGTGATGGACGAATCGGGATCGGATCAGGGCACGCTGTACATGGACGACTTCGTGCTCGTGCCGTAAGTCGCAGCGCCACTGCGCGCGCCGGTGCCATCTCCGGCGCGCGCGTGAAGGCAATCAGGGCCTACAGCTTGATCAGCTCCACGTCATCCATGTGGATGAAGTTGGAGCCGTTGTGGGCCGGCGACTTGCTGTGCAGGCCGAACTCCAGGTAGCCGTTGGTGACGTTGATGGCGGGCGTCTCCAGCAACGTGTAGTTGCCGTAGGTGCCCAGGTTGGTGATGGCCGGCGCGCAATCACCGCAGTTCTTCACCTGGAAGCGCGCGAAGTCGAACGTGCCTCCCTTGCGGAACCAGGCGCGCAGCTTGTAGTTGCCGGACGCCAGACCGGACTTCGTCTGGTACGTCCACGCCTCGTAGGCCGCCGCCGACGTCCACTGCGTCAGGTGGAAGCTGCCCGAGTGCCCGCCGTTGTACGTCTCCGAGAACGCCGCCGTGCCCGTGCCGTTCGGGCTCCAGGTGGTCCAGCCCGTCATGCCGTTCTCGAAGCCCGGGTTGGTCAGCCCCAGCGACTGCGAGCCGCCCGGCTGGTACCAGCGCACCCACTCCACCTCCATCGTCTTCTTCGCGCCCCAGGCCAGGTCGATGGAGGCCGGCGCCGGGTTTCCGTACCAGACGCCGCCGAGCGCCAGGTTCAGGATGAGGTAGTGGTTCTGCTGGAACTCCGACTCGTTGTGGTTGAACGTCGCCGTGGACACGAAGTCCTTGTCCAGGCGGAACACGATGGTGTTCGCGTTCCACTCCACTTCGTACGTGTGGAAGTCCTGCGACAGGTCCACGCCACGGCTCGCGCCCGTGCCCCAGTCCGCGTTGCCGCCGTTGTGCCAGTGCAGCGCCGACTTCATCCACGTGGGCTCCGTGGACTTCCACTCCAGGATGTCGATCTCGCCCGCGGCCGGCCAGCCCGCGCTCTGGATGTTCGAGCCCAGCGTCCAGAACGCCGGCCACATGCCGTAGCCCGGCGGGACCTTGATGCTCGCGACGATCTTCCCGTAGCGCCCCTCCACCTTGCCCTTGGTGTGGATGCGGCCGGAATAGAACGACCGGTACTGCCCCGCGCAGCGCGAGTCCGTGGGGTTGTCCGCCGTGCGCTCCGCCGAGATGATCAGCTTGCCGTTGGCCACCGCCACGTTCTGCGCGCGCGGGAACTCCAGCTCACCCGTGCCGAAGTTGCAGTTGTTGGTCACCGGATCCCAGTTGCTGGTCAGCACGTTCCACGCGCCCGTGTTCAGCGCCGTGCCCGTGAAGTCGTCCTGCCACGACAGCGACCACCCCGAGCCCGGGTCGTACGCGCGCTCGCCCTGCTGCGTCTGGCCGTAACCCTCCGCCTCCACCGGGGCGGCGGCTTCCGGCTCGGGAGAACAGCCGGAGAGGGTGGTCAGGAGTCCTGCGGCGACGAGGCCTGCTCGAAAAGGGCGGTGCATGAATGCTCCGGGGTAGGGGGAGCATTCATATTTGCCGGTTTTAACGCGTCTTGCCAGGAAGTCTGGAAGCGCCTCAGCCGAGCCACTGGGGATTCTGGACGGTTCCGTCGAAGTGGTGGCTCGTCTTGTACTTCTCGTAGGCGCCGTCCTGGGCAGCGTCCTTCGTCCTGGCGAGCAGGGCCTGGACTTCCTTTTCGCTCAGGGGCTTGAAGGTGCGCGCCGCGGTCAGCGCCTGCTGCAGGCGCTCCTGCGAGTCGATGCCGGTGATGACGACGCTGACGGGCAGGGACAGGTTGTAGCGGAGGCACTCGGGCGCGGTGACGGTCTTGCTGTCCAGGATGAACGGGTCGCCCATGCACTTCATGGCGAGCACGCCGATGCCCTCCTTCACGAGCACGGGCAGCACGCGCTTCTCGAAGCTGTTGAAGTGGGCGTCCATCACGTTGAGGGGCAGTTGCACGGTGTCGAAGCGGAAGCCGTGCTTCTTCGCCGTCTCCAGCATCTTCAGGTGGATGTCCGGGGACTTGTGGCCGGTGAAACCCAGGAAGCGCGCCTTGCCGGCCTTCTGCGCGTCCTTCATCGCCTCGATGGCGCCGCCTTCGGCGAAGGCTCGGTCGGGGTCGTTGTCTCGGATGACTTCGTGGAGTTGGAGCAGGTCCAGGTGGTCTGTCTGGAGACGCTGGAGGGATTCGTCGATCTGCTTCGCGGCGGTCTTCTTGTCGCGGCCGTCGACCTTCGTCATCAGGAAGGCCTTGGCGCGGTAGCCGTCGCGCAGCGCCTTGCCCATGCGCTCCTCGCTCTTGCCGTCGTTGTAGTCCCAGCAGTTGTCCAGGAAGTTGATGCCCTGGTCCAACGCGCCGCGGATGAGCGCGATGCTCTCCGACTCCTCCTTTTGCTTGCCGATGTGGAAGCCCCCGAGCCCGATGCACGAAACCTCCTGGCCGGTGCGGCCCAGCTTGCGGCGGGGCACGGCGGACGCGTTCTTCGCCTTCGCGGGTGAAGCCCCAAGCACGGGTGGGGCAACCATCAGCGACAGCGTCGCGGCGAGGAATTCCTTCCGGGTCATGCGCGGACGTCCTTCTTCCAGAGGGCAGGCAGCGTCTGGGAGGCCGACGTTGGGACCGGGCGCCGCCCGGGACAACGGGCGCGAGGGTCGAATGTGCAGGAGCCACCGCTGCGGAGTGCGTGTGCAGGGCGGGCGTGTGCCGCATAATCGACACCCGCATGCGCATTCCCCTCCTTGTGCGGCGCGTGGGTCCGCTCCTCGCGCTGATCCTCCTGGCCGCGTGCCGCATTGAATCCGCCGCGCCGTCGGGAGGCGCCGCCGTGGCGCAGGCCTCGACCCCGTCTGGCGAGGTGTGGGTCTACACGTCGATGTACCGGCACGTGCTGGATGCGATGGAGCCCTTGCTGAAGGAGCGGCTGCCCGGCGTGCAGGTGCACTGGTACCAGGCGGGCAGTGAGAAGGTGGCCAGCCGGCTGGAGGCGGAGCGGGCCGCGGGCGCGGTGCGGGCGGACGTGCTGATGACGTCGGATCCGTTCCTCTACGAGCGGTTGGCGCGGGATGGCGCGTTCCTGCGCTACGCGTCCGTGAACGCGCTGCGCATTCCGCGAACGCTGCTGGACCTGGACGCGAGGTACGCGGCCGTGCGGCTGTCCACGATGGTCCTGGTGCACCGCGTGGGCGCAGGCGAGGCGCCGAAGTCGTTCGCTGCGCTGGTGGATGGAAGCTGGAAAGGACGGGTGGCCATCGGGGATCCACTCACGTCGGGCACCGCGTTCACGTGGGCGGTGTTCCTGCACGCGCGGCGCGGAGATGCCTACTTCGCCGGGCTGAGGGAGCGGGGTGCGGTGGTGGCGGGAGGCAACGCGGCGGTGCTCCAGAAGGTGGAGAGCGGCGAGGTGGACGCGGGCGTGCTGCTGCTGGAGAACGCGCTGACGGCGAAGGCGAAGGGCAGTCCCATCGAGGTCATCTGGCCGGAGGACGGCGCGGTGGTCATCCCGGGACCGGTGGGACTGTTCGCGTCGACTCGCAATCCGGTGGCGGCGAAGGCGCTGGTGGACGTGCTGCTGTCGCCCGAGGGCCAGCGCATCATCGTGGAGAAGGGGGACATGCACGCCGTGGATCCGCGCCTGAGCGGCCCGCGTGGAGAGTCCGGCGTGGACGGATTGCTGAGCCGCGCGCAGGCCTGGACGCCCGAGCTGCTGGAGCAGGGGTTGCTGCACGGCGGCGACATCAAGGAAGCCTTCAGCCGGGCGTTCGCGCGATGAGTCAGGAACGCCCCTTCGGAGGACGGGAGTGGGCCTCCGCCGGAGCGGCGCGCTCAAAACCTGTCCGACAGTCGGACAGGTTTTCGCTGCCCTGTTGGGAAGGGAGCACCTCCGTCCTGACTGAGGATGCAGCCAGGACGATGGGGAGCGACAGCGGGAAGCCGTCAGCACGCGGGGGCCCCGGCGGCTGTCCAAACCTGTCGGACAGTCGGACAGGTTCGCTCGATGGTCCAAACCTGTCGGACAGTCGGACAGGTTCGCTCGATGGTCCAAACCTGTCGGACAGTCGGAGTGGTTGGTGCGGTGGCCCTGGCCTGTCCGACAGCCGGACAGGTTCGCTCGATAGGCCAAACCTGTCGGACAGTCGGACAGGTTCGCTCGGTAGTCCAAACCAGTCGGACAGTCGGACAGGCTCGTGCGGTGGCCCAGGCTTGTCCGACAGTCGGACAGGTTTTTTCAGTGGGCCGCCGTCGGGGCGCCTCTTCAGGATTCTTCCTTTCTCATCCGCTTGGATTGGCGGCCTGTCCGAAGGACTGGCGTACCGCAAGCGCCAGCACGTGAGCCTTGATGGGGACGCGCGATGAGGGGGCGGTGGATTGCGTTGGCCTTGTGGCTCGTGCCGCTGCTGCTCTTCGCGGTGGTCCCGGTCGTGGCGCTCCTGGTGCGGGGCGTGGGTGCGGCGACGGGGGGATTGGGTTCGGTGCTCGCGGCGGAGTCCGGGGCGTTGGTGAACACGCTTGGCATCTCACTGGGCGCGACGGCGTGGGCGCTGTGCCTGGGGGCTCCGCTGGCCTTCCTCCTGTTCCGCACGGACCTGCCCCTGCGTGGCGCGTTCACCGTGCTGTTCACGCTGCCGTCCGCCATCCCCGCGTTCATCTGGGGCATGGGGTGGCTGTCGCTCGCGAGCCCTCGTGCTGGCTACCTGAACCGCATGCTGGGCGCGGACGTGTTCGACCTCTATGGCGCGGCGGGCATCGCGTTCGTGGAGGGACTCTCGGGCCTGCCGCTGGTGCTGCTCGCGGGGGCGGCGGCGCTGCGGCGCGTGGATCCGGCTCTGGAAGAAGCGGCCCGGGTGTGTGGCGCTTCGCCGCTTCGCGCCGTGCTGAACACCACCGTTCCCCTGGTGATGCCCGCGCTGTTGTCGGGCGCGGTGATGGTGTTCCTCATGGCAGCCTCGTCCTTCGGCGTGCCGTATCTGCTGGGCGTTTCGGCGTCTCCGCCCACCCGCGTCCTCACCACGCGCATCTATGAACTGGTGCTGCTGGGCAGCGAGGAGGGATTGCCTCGTGCGTCAGTGCTCGCGTCGTTCCTCCTTCTGCTTACGCCGATGGCGCTGGGACTGACCTGGGTGCTGGGCCGAAGCGGACGGGTGCGATTGAGCGCGGGGAAGGGCGTGTCTCCTCGCGTGCTCGCGTTGGGGACGTGGCGGACCGCCGCGCTCGCCGGAGTGGGCCTCGTGGGCGGGGTGCTGGTGGTCCTGCCCCTGGCGGCCATCCTGCTCACTTCGCTGCAACGCAGCTTCGGCGCGGCGCTGACCTGGGACGCGCTGACGCTGTCGCACTGGTCTGGCGTGCTGTGGGACGCGCGTACGCTGCGGGCCACGGGGCGCAGTGTGCTGCTCGCCGCGGGGGCGGGCCTGCTGGTGGTGGGGTTGGGCCTTGCAGGTGCGCTCCTTCGGCGAGCCTTTCGTCGTGGCGGCGCGGCCGTGGAGGCGATGGCGGTGTGGCCCTTCGCGGTTCCGGGCACGGTGCTGGCGCTCGCGCTGCTGGTGGCGTTCTCTCGGGACTGGCGGCTGGTGGTGCTGGACCGCGTGGCGTTCGTGCTGGCGCTGGCGCATACGCCGTGGCTGATGCTCGTGGGCTACGTGGGGAAGTACCTGGCGCTCGGCGAACGCAACAGCTCCGAGGCCCTGGCCCAGGTGGATCCTTCGCTCGCGGAGGCCGCGCGCGTCGGCGGTGCCGGGCCCGTGCGGGCGTTCGTGGACGCGACGCTGCCATTGCTGCGGCCCGCGCTCGTGGTGGCGTTCGTGCTCGCGTTCCTCGCGTGCGCCACGGAGATCACTCTGTCCGTGCTGCTCGTGCCCGCGGGCTCCGAGGTCCTGGGCACGCTGCTGTTCGAATTGCAGAGCTACGCGGATCCGGCCGCCGCGGCCGTGCTCGCTTGCGCGTTCGTGGCGCTGGTGGTCGCGGGACAGGCCGTGCTGGCGTGGGCTCGGCGTCGAGTTCCGGAGGTGCGGTGATGGCGGCCATCGTCCTGGAGGACCTGGTCAAGGCTTACGGCGGGACGCCCGTGGTGCGTGGCTTGAGCCTTCAAGTGGGGCAGGGCGAGCTGGTGTCCCTGCTGGGCCCTTCTGGATGTGGGAAGACGACGACGCTGCGGATGCTCGCGGGGTTGGAGCATCCGGACGCAGGCGTCATCCGCCTGGGGGATGAAGTGGTCGCTGGACCCGGCGTGCGCGTTCCTCCCGAGAAGCGCGGCCTGGGCATGGTGTTCCAGAGCTACGCCATCTGGCCGCATCGCAGCGTCGAAGCGAACGTCGCCTATCCCCTGTCGCTCCGGAAGGTGCCCCGCCACGAGGTGGCTTCCCGCGTGCGCGAGGCCCTGCGCTGGGTGCGGCTGGAGGCCTATTCGGCGCGGATGCCGCACGAGCTGTCCGGTGGACAGTTGCAGCGCGTGGCGCTCGCGCGGGCGCTGGTGGCGGGGCCTCGCGTGCTGCTGTTGGACGAGCCCCTTTCCAACCTGGACGCGGCCCTGCGCGAGGAGTTGCGCGCGGAGATCGCCGCGCTGCGAGCCCGGCTGGGCACGACGCTCGTGTTCGTCACGCATGACCAGGGCGAGGCGCTGGCCCTGTCGGACCGCATCGCCGTGATGAACCGGGGCGTCATCGAACAGGTCGACACTCCGGAGCGGCTGTACCGGGAACCGGCGACTCCGTTCGTCGCGGGCTTCGTCGGAGGCGCGAACGTGCTGCGAGGCGAGGTGCGCGCGGGTGCCTTCCACTGCGCGGGGACGGAGACCTCGTTTGAGCTGCCCGTGGACGCGAAGCCCGGGCCGGGAACGCTGGTCGTGCGTCCGGAGGATCTGGAGCTGGGGGAGACCGGAACGCCGCTGGTGCTCTCCGCTCGCCTGTTCCTGGGGCACGCGGCGGAGTACCGCTTCCCGGTGGGAGACGCGTTCCTGCGCGTCATCGGGCCGGCGCTGGAGAGCGTGCGCGCCGGTCAGACGCTCCGGGTGCGCGTGCGCAAGGCCACGGTGTTCGACGCGGGCGCTTGAGGCTCAGTACAGCGTCGTCTTCACCCGGGCTGGCAGCTCACGGTCGTACTCGCCTCCGTCGAAGTCTTCCGGGCTCAGCGCTTCGAGGATGGATCCGGGGCTCGGGAATTCGGCGCGGGGGACTTGCCGGGCCGGGTCCCAGAGCCCGGAGCGGATCAAGGCGCGACTGCACTGGAAGTAGACCGTCTCCACGATGATGCGCAGCACGGAGCGGGGTTGTTTTCCCTCGAAGGTGAAGCGCTCGAGCATGGACGGCTCGATGACGATGCTCGCCCGGCCGTTGACGCGCAGGGTTTCGTTCACGCCCGGGACGAAGAACAGCAGCGCGACGCGCGGATCCGCCACGATGTTCCGCAGCGAGTCCATGCGGTTGTTGCCTCGGCGGTCGGGCAACAGCAGCGTGCGCGCGTCCTCGATGACCACGAACCCGGCGGGGTCTCCTCGCGGCGAGGCATCCAGCCCTTCAGGGCCGGACGTGGCGAGCACCATGAACGGCGATCGCTCGATGAAGGGTCGGTACGCCGGGTGGAGGTGGTCCACCTCCTTGAGCACGGACGACTTCCCAGGAACCCCGTACAGGCGTTCGAGCGTCTCCACATCGTTCACGGTCTTCATCCGGGGGCGCCTCCCGGGGCCTTTTTAGGCATTTAAAATGGCCATGTCACACGCGGCACCGGCTGCGTCGTCCTGGGGATGGAAGGGCACTTCGCCCCCCAGAACGAGGAGTTCCCAATGAAGGCCAGGATGAATCCTTTCGCGGTCGCGCCGGAGGCCCTCAAGTCCATGATGGAGTACAGCGGGAAGGTGTCGGCGCTCGGGCTGGAATCGAACCTCCAGGAGTTGGTGAAGATCCGCGCCTCGCAGCTCAATGGCTGCGCCTTCTGCATCCACATGCACACCCGCGACGCCCGCGCGCACGGGGAGACCGAGGAGCGCATCTACCTGCTGGACGGCTGGCGTGAGTCGCCGCTGTACACCGAGCGCGAGCGGGCGGCCCTGGGCTGGACCGAGACCTTGACGCTCGTCTCCCAGACGCACGCCCCGGATGCGGACTACGCTGCGCTCAAGCCGCACTTCACGGAAGAGGAGATCGTGAGCCTGACCCTCCTGATTGGCCTGATCAACACCTGGAACCGGATCTCCGTCGGCTTCCGGTCCATGCACCCGGTGACCTCGCGCAGTGAAACCGCCTGACGTGAACCCCGCGGACGCCTTCGACCCGCTCCGCCCCCGCCTGCTCCGCATCGCGTACCGGATGCTGGGCATCGTCGCGGAGGCGGAGGACGTGGTGCAGGAGGCGTACTTGCGTTGGCACCAGACGGACCGCGACGCCGTGCGGGACGCCGAGGCCGTGCTCGTCCGGACGGTGACGCGCCTGTGTCTGGACGTCCTGAAGTCCGCGCGCGTCCGGCGCGAAGAGTACGTGGGCACCTGGCTTCCAGAGCCCATCATCGAGACAGTGGAGGGCGACGACTTGACGCTGACCCTGATGATGGCCCTGGAGCGCCTGTCCCCGCTGGAGCGCGCCGCGTTCCTCCTGCATGACGTGTTCGGCATGGACTTCGAGCAGGTGGCGAAGGCCATCGAGCGCGATCCCGCGGCGTGCCGCCAGCTGGCCAGCCGGGCGCGGGCCCACGTGCAGGAGGCCCGGCCCCGCTTCCCGGTGACGGAGGCCCGGGGCCATGAGCTGGCCTCGGCGTTCTACGCCGCATCCCGGAGCGGAGACACGCACGCGCTTCAGGCGCTCCTCGCCCAGGATGTCGTGTTCTACGCGGATGGGGGCGGCAAGACGAAGGCGGTGCTCAATCCCATCTTCGGCCAGGAGAAGATCGTGCGCATGCTCGAGGCGTTCGTCCGACGCGCGGGCGTGAACGCGTCGCAGCTCGTGCATGAGGGCACCATCGACGGCCTGCCCGCATTCGTCACGCTGGAGCCGGACGGGACGCTGCAGACGACGGCGCTCGGCATCGAGGATGGCCGCATCGTCGCCCTCTATGTCACGCGCAACCCCGACAAGCTGAAGGGCATCCGGCGGGCGGTGGTGGAGGAGTCGTCGTAAGGGTTCAGCCCGCGGCGAAGGACTCGCGCGCGAACTCGACGAACCGCAGCAGGGCCGGGGAGCTTCCGGCCTTGCGCCACGCGATGGCGGTGTTCGTCACCGGCGCGTCCTCCGGCAGGTCGATGAAGGCCACGCCGGAGTGGTGCTCCGTGTCGGGCGTGTGCGGCATGGGCGCGATGCCGAAGCCCGCGGAGACGAACCAGATCTTCGTCGCGACGTTCTGCGCGTACTGGCGCACCGCCGGTTCCACCCCCGCGTCGCGGAGCCGCTCGAAGAACCCCGCGTAGTAGTCCGGCGGCGCGACGCCGGGCTCCACCAGGACGAGCGGCTCCTCCCGCAGCTCCTTCCACGCCACCGCCTTCCGCTTCGCGAACGGATGCCGTGAGGGCACCGCCAGCCGGAAGGGCTCGCGGCGGATGACGTGCGAGACGACGTCCGGAGGCATCCGCTCCCGCGGGCGCAGGATGCCCACGTCCAGCGTGCCCCGCTCCAGGGCCTCCAGCTGCCACGCGGAGGGATGGTTGCTCAGCTCGATGTGGACCCCCGGCGCCTTCTTCTGGAAGGCCCGCAGCATCGCCGCGAACCGCGGCGTCGCGAACGACGAGATGAGGCCCAGCACCAGCACGTCCTGTTCGCCCCGGGCCTGCCGCGCCGCGTGCTCCTGGAACCGCTTCGCACGCTCCAGGAGTTGGTGGGCTTCCGGTAGCAGCTCGCGTCCCAGCTTCGTGAGGCGCACCGCGCGGGCTTCGCGTTCGAAGAGGGCTCCACCCAGTTCCGTTTCGAACTTGCGGATCTGCTGACTGAGCGGCGGCTGGGCGATGTGCAGGCGCTTCGCGGCGCGGGTGAAGCTGAGCTCCTCCGCGACCGCGACGAAGTACCGCAGGTGGCGCAGCTCCATGGTCCATACGCTCCAGGTCTGAGTTCCAGACCCATGATATATTGGAAGTATGGTTGGGGGAGCGCTAGGCATGTCGCATGGAGACCTCCTCCGCCGTGCTCCCCACCGCCGTGCCCCAGGCCGTGCCGATGGATCGCCGGCTGCTGTGGACGATGACGACGGCGACGGTGCTCGCGGTGGGCAACGTCTATTACAGCCAGCCGCTCCTGGGCGTCATCGCGCGGACCTTCGGCCTGTCCGCCTCCGCCGTGGGCTCCGTGCCGATGATGTCGCAGCTGGGCTACGTGGCCGGACTGGTGCTCCTGACGCCGCTGGGCGACGTGCTGGAGAAGCGCGGTCTGCTGGTGACGATGCTGGGGCTCGCGGCGGCGGCGCTCTTCGCGGTGGGCCTGGCGCCCACGTTCCCGCTGTTCCTGGCCGCCTGCGTGGCCATTGGCCTGACGTCCGTGCTGGTGCAGATCCTCATCCCCTTCGTCGCGGCGCTCAGCTCGCCCGAGGAGCGGGGGAGGAACCTGGGCGTGGTGCTCAGCGCCGCGCTGGTGGGCGTGCTCATCTCCCGCACGCTCAGCGGCTTCGTGGCGACACACCTGGGCTGGCGTGGGGTGTACTTCGCGGCCGGCGCGACCATGGTGGGCCTGGCGATGACGCTGCGGCTGGGACTGCCTCGCTACGAGTCCTCCACGCGGCTGACCTATCCGCGCCTCCTGCAGTCGCTGTGGACGCTGCCGCGGGACGTGCCCGGGCTCCGGGCCATCGCGTTCACGGGCGCGCTGATGTACGCGGCGCTCTCCGCGTTCTGGGCTTCGCTGGCCTTCTTCCTGAGCAGTGACGCGTACCACCAGGGGCCGGGAACGGCGGGCATGTTCGGTCTCATCGGGACGGTGGGGGCGCTCGCCGCGAATGTCACGGGCCGGCATGCGCAGCGCATTGGCGCGCGGCGCATCGTCCGGGCGTGCATCGTCACGATGCTGGCGGCCTTCGGGGTGTTCGCCGTCTTCGGCACGCTGTGGGCCGGGCTCATCGCGGGCGTGGTGCTGCTGGACCTGGGGGCGCAGGCCGCCACGGTGTCCAACCAGACGGAGCTGTACCGCCTGCACCCCACCGCGCAGACGCGCCTCAACACGCTCTACAAGATGTTCTACTTCGTGGGCGGTGCCTGTGGTTCCGCGCTCTCCGCCATCGCGTGGGACCACGCGGGCTGGCGGGGCGTGTGCGCGGTGGGCGGTGGGTTCCTGGTCCTCGCGTTCGTGTGGGAACAGATCCAGGCGCGGCGGGCCGTCACTTCGCCTTCCGTCACTTGACCGAAGGCAGCTTCTTCGCGAGCGCGTCGATGGCGGCGCGCACCCGCACGGGCAAGGTGGGGCGACGAGGGCACCTGGAGGCACTGGCGCGCGCGGTGGACGCCACCGGGCTCAAGCCGGTCATCGACGCGTGCCATCCGCCGGAGGCCCTGCCCACGGCCCTGGAGCGCGTTCGGGAAGATCGTGGTGGAGTCCCACTGAGCCACGCGGAGTAGGGTGCGGCGCATGTCGTCGCGCCCCTCCGCCGAAAGCCCACGCCGCTTCCACGACGAGCCGTTGGTCGTCGTCTTGCGCCACCTGGAGGCGCTGTTGGCGTCCGGGCCCGTGTCCATCGACGTGCCGGATCCGGACCTGGGCCACGGGCGCTATCCCGGCGAGCGCGTGGAGGGTGGGCTCGTGCACCGGCCGCTGCGGAGCTGGTGCGACCTGGCGGAGGGGCTGTCGTGCCGCCTGCGCACGCCTCGCGGGGTGGATACGACGCACGTGCGGCTCACGTTCGAGCCACTGGGCTCGGAGGCTTCGTGGCACGCGGGAGGCGGGACACGGACGGACGCGCCACAGGAGCGCTATGGCGCCGCGTCCGACTTCGCGCGCGTGCGGAAGTTCGAGGACGCGGGCTTCCTGCTGCCCTGGCTGGAGGCAGTGGGGCGGCTGCCGCTGCCACCGGGCGCGAGGCTCCTGGACCTGGGCGTCAACCGGGGTGATGAGCTGGCCGCGTTCGAGGATGTGGAGGGCATCCGCTTCGTCGGAGTGGACCACAGTGCGAGTGCGTTGGCGGAGGCTCGCGCGGCGTTTCCGGATCCGCGCCATGCGTTCGTGCAGGCGGACCTGAACGCGTTGCCCTCGGACCTGGGCCGCTTCGACGCGGTGGTGTCGGTGGGCACGTTGCAGAGCCCGGGCGTGGATGACCGGGCGCTCTTGCGCAAGCTGGTGCAGGAGCACCTGGAGCCCAGGGCCTCGCTGGTGCTGGGCTTCCCCAACTCACGCTTCCGCGACGGAGAGGTCGTGTACGGCGCGCGCGTGCGCAACCTGCGCGAACCGGACCTGTCGCTGCTGGTGAAGGACCTGTCCTTCTACCGCCGCTACCTGCACCAGCACGGCTTCCGCACGTTCCTGGGCGGCAAGTACGACCTGCTGCTCACGGCGGTGAGAGGTCAGGCTTCCGGTTCGGGTGATGAAGACGCCTGAGGCTTCGACTCCGCCTCGGGCTGCGAGAGGTGATGGGCCGTGAGAGGGATCACCAGCAGGCTGCCCAGCCAGAAGATGAAGCCAATGGAGGGGTAGAGCAGCTCCAGGTAGCGGTCCCCGCCGCTTTCATCCGCGGGGATGGGGTTGATGTACCAGGTGAGCGACGTCAGTCCGAGGATGGACGCCGCGCCGCCGACCCAGAGCGCCTTCCGGTCCGCACCCACCAGGAGCATGACGAAGGCCACGCACAACAGGGGGTTCGCGAACCAGCCGAACTGCATCGTGAACACCCCCAGCCAACCCATGAGCAGCAGCGCGAGGCCCCACATCTGTTCCTCGTCACGCTTGTTCGCGTTGAACACGGTCATCGCGGGCGTCGCACAGGCGAGCACGAAGAGCAGGGCCGACGCGCCACAGGCGAGGAGGCGTGTCTTCTGTTGGGACTGGGCGTGGGCAGAAGGCGCTGGACGAGGAGAGGTCATCGGGGCGGATGCTACTTCATTCCCCTGGCGTTCCATGGAGGGCTCAGTGCAGGACCCCGTCGTCGGAGATCCCCCACACCGGGTCGAAGCCATTGGTGATGTAGACCCGATCGAAATGGCTGTTGCAGCTCAGCACCATGGAAGCGCTTTGTGAGGGCGACAGCTTCGCGAGCCTGACGGCATGTTCGAAGGCGTCATCGGACGTCGGCTGGGCATTCTCGCGAGCGGCCCGGCAGGCTTCGGTCGCCACGGCATGAAGCCGGTACAGCCCGCGGAGCTGGTATGCCGTGCCAGAGAAGAAGAAGCACACCGGTGCGGCGAGGAGCAGTGCGAGCACCGACAACCGCCGGCTCGGCTTGGACACCCGTGACAGGATTCCCAGGACGGCCAGGGCGAAGAACAGCCCCGCCACGAGCACGAGCGGGAAATCCAGCAGCAGCAGGGCAAACGGGCCGAAGGCCACCGCCGTCGCCAGGAGCAACAAGAGGAACACTGGTAAGGCCAGGAGCCATGAGAGCACCGACAGCCGCCGGCTCGGCTTGAGTGCCCGTGACAGGATTGCCGCGATGGCCAGGACGAAGGACAGCCCTGCCGCGGCCGCGAGCGGGCTGTTCCTGTAACCCATCCGCAGCGCTTGGGGAAACGGGGCGAAGGACACCACCGCGACCAGGAGCAGCAGCAGCGCCACGATGGGCACTGCCCGCCACAGGGTCGTTTCCTCCTCGAGTCGAAGCCACCTGGGGACCATGTCTTCGTGTGCCTCCGAGGCTACTTTGCCACCTTGGCGCGCAGCTTCTCCAGCGTCTGGGCCAGGCGGCGGGCGCGGGTCTCTTCTTTCTTCGCTTCGGTGAGCGCCTTCACGAACTCCTTGCGGTGCGTGAACGCCAGGTTCGTGAAGACGTCCCGCAGCGCGGGCTCCGCGTTCAGCGCGCGCTGGAGGTCTTCCGGCACCTCGATCTCCCGAGGTGCCGTGTCCCGCTCCAGCGTGATGCTCAGCATCGCGCCGTCCTCGACGCCCGCGGCCTCGCGCACCTCCTTGGTGAAGCCCAGGTAGGTGATGCCTCCGTACACCATCAACCGGCTCCGGAAGGGCTGGCCGTTGACGGTGCCCACCACGGGCGGCCGGGCTTCGCCGTACTCCTCGCGGCTGTCGAACGGACAGCGCACGAACCGGCCTCCCATGTCGTTGGCAACCTCGAGCTTCGCCTTGAACTTGCGCGCGGCCATGAGCGTGTCCCGGGCCTACGGCTTGACGAACTTGAACGCGAACCGGTCGCTCGTGCCCCGGCGCTCGCCCGCGGCGCCCGGACTGGAGCTCCAGTCGCGCGTGTCCTCCGGGTTGCGCCAGGTGTTGTTCTCCTCCTGGAACTGGAAGCCCGCGGCCTGCACCTCGTCACGCACCAGTTGCTCGTCGATGCGGTGCAGCGTCTGGCCTTCCGTGATGCCCGTGCCCGCCTTCGCGCTGGAGTCGAGGATGACGTACACGCCGCCCGGCTTGAGCGCCTGGAACACCGCCGCGTTCATCTTCGCCCGGTCGACGCCCAGCCATCCCGTGTCGTGGTAGATGATGTGGCTCACCACCGCGTCCAGCGTGCCGTTCATCTCGGGCGGGAAGGGCGCGTCCAGCTCACGGTCCAGGCGCACCACGTTCTGGTTCATCGGCCGCGCCAGCCGCTCCTGCCACGGCTTCTCCGCGAACCGCTCCAGCACGACCTTGGGGTTCTCGCCGTACACCTTGCCCTCGGGCCCCACCGCGCGCGCCAGCAGCTCCGTGGTGTAGCCGCCACCCGCCATCAGCTCCGCCACGTGCATGCCGGACTTCACGCCCACGAACTCCAGCAGGGCGGCCGGATGCCGGCCCGCGTCCAGCTTGCGGTCCGCCTCCGTGCGGTCCGGCGCATCCACCAGCGCCTGTGCGGATACGGCCGCCGCCTGCGTCTGGGGGGAAGACGCCGGAGCCGTGGGCGTCGAGTGGGAACAGCCCGCGAGGACCAGGAGCGATGCCGCCATCAGTGCATTTCGCATGGGCGATCCATACCGCCCGCGCCCGCGCCTGCCTTCCGAAAAGAAGGTCATTGTCCGCTTGCGGGACGCCACGTGCCACGAGCGGACACCGCGCGTCCGTCCCGGAGGCCCTCCGACCCGCAGGGCGGCCGTGGCGCTAGAGTTGCAGCCCGCCCTGGACCGACGCCATGTCCCAGCTCCTCCAAGACGTCCGCCTGTCGCTGCGCCGGATGCGCCGCGAGCCCGTGTTCACCACGGTGGTGGTGGCCACGCTCGCGCTCGCCATCGGGGCCACCACCGCGGTCTTCAGCCTCGTGTATCAGGTGCTGCTCAAGCCCCTGCCGTACCCCGAACCCCAGGAGCTGCTGCGCCTCTACCAGTCCACGCCGCAGCGTGAGCGAGGCGGTGTGGCGTACTCGTACCTCCAGGCGTGGCGCGAGCGCCCTGGCGTGTTCCAGGCCATCGAGGGCGCCACCGCGATGGACTACACGCTGACCGGCCCGAGCGCGGCGCAGCGGGTGCGCGCGGGGCTCGCGACGCCGGGCCTGCTGTCACTGCTGGGCGTGCGGCCCGAGCGTGGACAGGGCTTCGGACCTGAGTCCCAGGGGGCAGGGCGAGACCGGAGCGTGCTCGTGTCCCACGCCTTCTGGTGGAGCCACTTCGGTGGACGCGCGGACGTGGTGGGCCAGACGCTCACGTTGGATGGCGCGCCCCATGTCGTCCAGGGCGTGCTGCCCGCGTCGTTCCGCTTCTGGCCGGGCGTGGACCTGTGGAAGCCGCTGACGCCCGCGCCCCCGGGTCAGGCTTCGGAGGAGCTGTACCTGCGGGGCGTGGGCCGGTTGCGGCCGGGTGTCCCGCTGGAGCGCGCCCGCGCGGAGCTGGAGGCGCACTCGCGCGCCTGGGCCGCGACGATGGGCGGGAGTGAAGCGGCGCCCGGGGTGCGGCTGGTGCCGTTGCATGAGCAGGTGGTGGAGACCTCGCGCGAGCAACTGTGGCTGCTGGCCGGAGTGATGGCGCTGGTGCTGTGCGTGGCGTGCGCCAATGTGGCGAACCTGCTGCTCGCGCGCGCCAGTGCCCGCGAGCGCGAAGTGGCGGTGCGCGCGGCGCTGGGCGCGGACCGGGGACGGCTGGTGCGGCAGTTCCTGGCGGAGAGCGCGGTGCTGGCCCTGATGGGCGGCGCGGCGGGCCTGCTGCTGGCGTTGTGGGGGATGGACCTCCTGCGCGTGTTCGTCCCCGGAGAGGTCGTGTCGCCGGAGGAACTCCGGCTGGAGCCGCACGTGCTCGCCATCGCGGCGGGCCTGTCCCTGACGACCAGCGTCCTCTTCGGCCTGGTGCCCGCGCTGCGCGCATCCCGCGCGGAGGCGAAGGGGGCGCTCGGGGGGCTTC
>NZ_RAWQ01000081.1:0-38445 GCF_003668965.1 Corallococcus sp. AB030 | reverse complement strand
GCGTGGGTGGGGGCGCGGGAGGCGGCTCGTGATGCGAGCGGCATCCCTGCGCGATGACCAGACATGCCCACAGGGCAAGGCGCGACGTTGGGCGCATGGCTTGATTCCCTCGGGACCGGATTGCGGCACGAAGGTACGGAGGTGGGGACGGGCGCTACACCCCGTGCTCCGGTCCACCGTCCGCGTCCGCGCCCGAACCCTTTCCGCCGGCGCGCGGAGCCCCCAGCTTTCCTGGGACCCATTCACCGGGAGGGATTGCACCATGGGACGCGCCATCATCAAGAAGGCCAACGAGGCGGACGAGCGCCGGCCCTTCGTCTCGCACGGAGAGGCCATCGTCCTGAACATGGGAGCGCTCAGCATTGGCCGTGGCTACTTCGAACCCGGCTGGCGCTGGTCGGAGCACGTGAAACCCATCGCGGGCACGGAGTCCTGCGAAGTCGTCCACACCCTCAGCATCCTGTCCGGGCGGATGCACGTCGTGATGAATGACGGTCAGGAGCTGGACCTGGCGCCGGGCGACGTCGCCTTCATCCCGTCAGGCCATGACGCCTGGGTCGTGGGCGATGAACCCTGCCGCGTCGTCGACTTCACCGGCGCGGAGGACTACGCCAAGGCCAGCAAGGAGGAGCAGGAGCAGCCCGCGCTCCAGTAGTCCGTCGATGCTCAGTCGATGCCCAGCCTCTCCAGCAGCGCGTCCACCACGCTGGAGACGCGGAACTGATCCAACCCGTCATCCACGTCGACGAGGCCCGTGAGCGCCGCGAACCGGCGCAGCACGTCCGAGGCCTGGACCGCGGTGCGCAGGCCCAGCAGTTCGAACAGGTGCGGGCGTCCGCGTTGATACAGCGCCGCGTCCAGGCGCTTCCATGGCTCCACCCACGCCGGCTCCTCCAGGGGCCAGATGAGCGCGCGGCTGGACTGGGACTGCGTCCGGTCAAGGATGGCATTGACCGCGCGGCGGCCCGCTTCGCACGCTCCTTCCATGGAGGCCAGGTCCGTGTGCGTGCGGACGTAGTCCCCCGCGAGACAGAGATTGGGAATGACGCTCGCGGCCTCCGGACGCACGTCCCAGGAGCCGGGTGGGTGCACGAGCAGGCCGGAAGAGTTGCGCGGCGGCAGCCCGCCGCCGTAGTCCAGGTCCGCGTCCAGGTGGAAGGAGTGCAGGAGCTCGTCGGTCAGCACCTGCTCGTCCGGGTCCAGCCCGTTGAGCGCCGCCTTGAGTTGTCCCCAGACCTCCGTCTTTATCTCCTCCGGCGTGCAGTCCTTCGCGCGCTTCGGAACGAAGGTGCCGGGCGTGTTCCAATCCGAGACATCGATGGACAGCAGCCCGCCCACCTGCCCATCCCCGAACACGCGCCGGAACAGCCCCAGCTCGCGCCAGAACTGCGGCTGCGAGATGGACGTCAGCGCCCACGGGGAGTCCGGATAGAAGGTGTGGCCGCGGACCAGCGGCACGTCCTCGTAGAGGAAGAACTGGATGCCCACCATCCAGGACACCAGCTGCTCCACGTCCGCCGCGCGCAGCCGCGCCAGCGCCGGGTCCAACGCGGCCAGCTCCGGGGTCATCAGCGCATGCGCCGCCTCCAGCGGCACCGCGAGCACGTAGTGGTCGGCCATGCGGGACTCGCCGTTGGCGAAGCGGACCCCGGCGATGCGCCCGCCCGCGACGTCGAGCCCGGTGCATGGGACGCCCGCGTGGAATTGCACGCCCAGTCCGCGCAGGTGGGCAAGCCAGGGCTCGAGCCACATCTGGCTCGTGGGGCCGCCCATCGTCCGGTCGTTGTTCACCCCGCTCTGGGCGAAGTCGAGGATGAGCTGCATGGAGATGGCGCCAATCGTCCGCGCGGACCCGCGCTGCGGATCCATGGCCACCATCGTGCGCGGCACGGCCCGCAGCTGCCGCTGGAACTTCGGCGAGTACAGGTCCCCCTGCGCGAAGTCCCACCAGGACATCCGCTCGTACTGGCCGAACCGGCGGGCCTCACTGGATGAGAGGAATTGGAGGATCTTGAGGCTGTAGAGGCTGCTGTCGGCCTTGTCGAAGTCCAATTTCTGGAAGAACAGCTCCAGCGCCTCCAGGACGTCATAAGGCTTGTCCAGCTTGCGGCGGGAGAAGCGGTACCACGTGTCCTCGTCGATGAGCGCGATGGCGCTCTCCGTGGTGGCCTTGAGGTGCTGCTCCACGGAGGGCGTGGCCGCGCCGGGGACGGCGGGCGTGCGCTGCATCATGTCGATGACGTGGCGGTAGAAGCGTGGGTAGAAGCGGAAGCCGTGCTCGCCCGGCAGGTCGCGCCGCCCGTTCGTCCCCGTGCCCGCCACCGGCTGCGAGCGGGCCTTGCCGCCCCAGGTCGTCCGCGTGTCGAAGACATGGACCTCGAAGCCGCGCTCCACCAGCTCGTGCGCGACCGTCAGTCCCGCGACGCCTCCTCCCACCACGATGACGCTGGGCATGAAGCACCTCCGGCTGCTCGGCGTGCGCTCAAGCCAGCGTCGCGTATGCCCCGGGGAGTCCGCATCACCCCGGAGTGCGAGTGAGATGTCTTGGACGAACGTACGAGACGCAGTGTGTTGGATGTGGATGGGATTGAAACAAGTAACTCACGACAGGTGAGATACGCTCTCGTCGTGGAGCCTCGCTCAGCCAACCTGTGACGTCCTGCTCTGTCCCGGGCCTTGTTTTCCCGTGGATTCCAACGCTGCGTGAAATCACTGGTGAGGTTGTTTATTTGTGTTCATTTCGCTACTGTTCAGTTCTTGATTCATTCCTCGCCTGGGGGACGGCCCACCTTCATGGCAATGCCTTGCATCCTGAGGAAGGGGGGCGCGCGTCCGTGTTCTTGAGAATCCCTCCACCCATCCCTCTACGTGTGCCGGTCTCCCTTCGCCCCTGGGGCGGAAGGTGACGATGGGCCCGGGGGACATCCCGTCAGAGACCGCCGCGGAATGGCAGAAGGTGCTGGCCGTCTTCGCGGACGAGGCGGAGGGGCTGGTCTCCTCCATGGAAGAGAACCTCATCGCGCTGGAGGTCTCTCCGGCGGAGGGGCTGCTCCCGGGCATCCTGCGCGGTGCGCACACGCTCAAGGGCGCGGCGGCGTCGCTCGGCTTCCAGGCCGTCACGGACTACACGCACGGCGTCGAGGACCTCCTCCAGGCCCTGCTCGACGGGCGCCTCACGCTGGATGAGACGCGGGTGTCGTTGCTGCTGGGCGCGGTGGATCACCTCCGCGAGCTGTGCCAGGCGTCGCTCGCGGGCGTGGACTCGCTGGGCGCGGTGCACCAGACCCACCTCACCCTGCTGCGCGAGGGCATCGTCGCGGGAGCTCCCACGGAGGCGCTGCCGATTCCCGCCGCGCTGCCGCGCCTGCCGGAGGCGCGTGGCACGACGCGGACCCGCGTGCGCATGGACATGGAGCGCCTGGACCGCATCGTCACGCTCACCGCGGAGCTGTCCGTGGCGCGCGGGCGGATGGCGCAGTTCCTGTCGCGCGCGGAGGAGTCCGGGGCCAGCTGGGAGGACGCGCTCAACCAGCAGCGGGAGATGGATCCGCTCTTCGAGGCGCTCCAGGAAGAGGTGATGAAGGTGCGGATGGTCCCGGTGGGGCCTCTGTTCCGTCAGCACCTGCGCACCGTGCGCGACCTGGCCCGCTCCCAGCAGAAGCTGGCCCAGCTGGAGCTGGAGGGCGAGGACGCCACGCTGGACACCGCGGTGCTGGACGCGCTGCGCGACCCGCTGCTCCACCTGCTGCGCAACTCGCTGGACCACGGCATCGAGACGCCGGACGAGCGGCGCGCCGCGGGCAAGGACCCCCGGGGCCGCCTGCGGCTCAAGGCCTACCATGACGCTGGCAGCGTCGTGGTGGAGCTGTCCGACGACGGCCGCGGCATCCAGCGCGAACGGGTGCGCGAGCGCGCGAAGCAGAAGGGGCTGGTGGCGGCGCCCGAGCGGCTGCGCGACGACGAGCTGCTGCGCCTCATCTTCGAGCCCGGCTTCTCCACGGCCACCGAGGTGACGGAGCTGTCCGGCCGCGGCGTGGGCATGGACGTGGTGCGCCGGGACATCGAAGCGCTGCGCGGCTCCGTGTCCATCCAGAGCCAGGAGGGGCAGGGCACCACCTTGACGCTGCGGCTGCCGCTCACGCTCGCCGTCATCCAGGGCTTCGCCATGGGCGTGGGAGACCAGGTGTACGTGGTCCCCATCGAGGGCGTGCAGGAGTGCATGGAGGTCCCCGCCAACGAGCGCACCTTGGAGTCGTCCGGTGTGCTGTCCCTGCGAGGCCAGCCGCTGCCGTTCCTGCGGCTGCGCCAGGTGTTCTCCCTGGGCGGGAGCACGCCAGCCCGGGAGAACGTGGTCGTCCTCAGGCATCCGGACGGCGTCATCGGCCTGGCGGTGGATGAGCTCCAGGGCGAGGGCCAGCGGGTCATCCGCCCCCTGGGGCGCCTCTTCCAGGGCATCCCCGGCATCTCCGGCTCCACCATCCTGGGCGACGGCCGGGTGGGGCTGCTGCTGGACACGCCCGCGCTGGTGCGCCGGGCCATCCTCCACGCCTCCGAGGCCGCGCTCAGTCCTCCCTCCCCCCTGGCAACCCCTTCTCCCGCGAACGCCACCCGGGCGCCGTAGCGGTCAGTCTTCTGTTTCTGGAGTCATCATGTTCAACAACCTGAGCATCACGGCGAAGCTGACGCTCGCCTTCAGCGCGATGGTCGCCATCATCATCGCGCTCGTGGTGGTGGTGTACACGACCATCCTCAAGGTCTCCGTCACCGCCGAGGGCGACACCGAAAGCCACAAGGTGCTCATCGCCGTGCGCACCCTGGAGGGTGACATGGCCGACCTGGAGACGGGGCAGCGCGGCTTCCTCATCACTGGCGACGACAAGTTCCTGGAGCCCTACAACATGGCCCGGATGAGCGTGTCGCAGAGCCTGGACAGCATCCGCCAGCTCACCCAGAGCGACCACCGCCAGCAGGAGCGCCAGCAGGAGATCCGCGACCTGTTGCAGCAGTGGATTTCCCAGCACCTGGAGCCCCTCATCGCGCAGCGCCGCGAGGTCAACGCGGGCCGCGGGGAGCTGGCCCAGCTGGTCGCGGTGGAGCAGTCCGCGCGCGGCAAGCAGACCGCGGACCGCATCCGCATGCTGCTCACCAAGCTGGGGGACGACGAGACCGCCCTGCTGGCCGAGCGCACCACCCGCACCGCGGGCATGGTGGTGGACCTCTACGACATGATCATCATGGGCGGCGTCCTGGGCGTGGTGCTCGCGGCCCTGCTGTCCTTCTTCCTCACCCGCAGCATCGTGCAGCCGCTGACGGAGGCCGTGCAGGTGACGTCGCAGGTGACGGCGGGCGACCTCACGGCGAACATCACCACGCGGGGCACGGACGAGACGGGCCGGATGATGGGCAGCATGCGCGACATGATCCACCGGCTGTCGGGCGTCATCAGCGAGGTGCGCGGCGCCGCGGGCTCGCTGTCGTCCGCGTCCCTCCAGGTGGCGTCCGCCGCGCAGGGGCTGTCGCAGGGCACCAGCTCCCAGGCGGCCTCCGTGGAGGAGACCACCGCCAGCCTGGAGCAGCTCAACGTCAGCATCCGCCAGAACTCGGAGAACAGCCGGGAGATGGAGCAGACGGCCCTCAAGGGCGCCCGTGACGCGGAGGAGAGCGGCCGCGCGGTGAAGGAGACCGTGGAGGCGATGAACGCCATCGCGGAGCGCATCGACATCGTGGAGGAGATTGCCTACCAGACGAACCTGCTCGCGCTGAACGCCGCCGTGGAGGCCGCGCGCGCCGGGGAGCACGGCCGGGGCTTCTCCGTCGTCGCCACGGAGGTACGCAAGCTGGCGGAGCGCAGCCAGAAGGCCGCGAAGGAGATTGGCAGCCTGGCCACCTCCAGCGTGAAGGTCGCCGAGCGCAGCGGCCAGCTGCTGTCGGAGCTGGTGCCCGCCATCCGCCGCACGTCGGAGCTGGTGCAGCAGGTGGCCAACGCCTCGCGCGAGCAGTCCATCGGCGTGTCGCAGATGAACCGCGCCATGACGCAGGTGGATCAAGTCACGCAGCGCAACGCGTCCGCCGCGGAGGAGCTGTCCTCCACCGCGGAGGAGATGGCCACCCAGGCGGAGTCGCTGCTGCAGATGATGAACTTCTTCCGGCTGGTGGAGGGCATGAGCTTCAACGCCTCCTCCACGCAGCATCGCCCCATGGCGCCCCGGCTGCCGGCCTCGCCCGTCCGGGGCCTCCAGGCGGCGGCGCAGGGGCCGCTGGCCACGTCCACGAACGGGGCGCTGTCCCGGCTCCAGAACGGCGCGGAAGCGCCGGCCCCCCATGACTTCCAGCGGTTCTAGGAAGGGGCTCGTACCATGAGTCAGTCCACCGAACCGGGCAGCGGCAGGTCCAGCTACCTGAGCTTCATGCTCGCGGGCGAAGAGTACGCCGTGGGCCTCCTGCGGGTGCGGGAGATCATCGAACACCGCCCCGTCACGCGCGTGCCGGGGATGCCCGCGGCCGTGCAGGGCGTCATCAACCTGCGCGGCAGCGTGGTGCCCGTCGTGGACCTGGCGGTGAAGTTCGGGCTGCCGCCCCGGCCCATCACCCGCTGGTCCTGCTTCGTCATCGTGGAGGTGGTGCTCGACGGCCAGCAGACGGTGCTGGGGCTGCTCACGGACACGGTGCGCGAGGTGCTGGAGCTGGGCCCCGCGGACATCGAACCGCCCCCCGCCTTCGGCACGCGCGTGCGGCTGGAGTTCCTCCGGGGCATGGGCCGCCACAACGACACGTTCATCCTGCTGCTGGACCTGGACCGGGTCCTGTCGCTGGAGGAGTTGCTCCGGCTGACGGCCGCCACCGACGAGGCAGCGGCTCCGGCGGCTCCGGCCCTGGCGGCTCCGGCCTCGGCACCGGAAGCATCGGGCAACGGGTGAGGGGATGAGCGAGGACGCGCTCTGGCCGTCCGCGCTGCCTCCGGCGCTGTCGCGCTCGGAGCTGGCGCTGTTCCAGCATCTGGTGGAGACGGAGGCGGGCATCCACCTGTCCGCGGCCAAGAACGCGCTGGTGGCGAACCGGCTGTCGCGGCGGCTGCGGGAGCTGGGGCTGCCGTCCTTCGCCGCCTACCACGCGTACGTCACCGCGCGGGGGAACGAGGCGGAGAAGGTGCGGATGCTCGACAGCCTCTGCACCCACGAGACGTCCTTCTTCCGCGAGCCCCGGCACTTCGACCTGCTGCGTGAGCACGTCTTCCCGGAGTGGGCGGCCCAGGCGGCGCAGGGCCGGCGGCCCCGGAGCATCCGCGTCTGGAGCGCCGGCTGCTCCACGGGCGAGGAGCCGTACTCGCTGGCGATGGAGCTGCTGGAGGCGTTCCCCAAGGGCTCCGGGTGGAGCCTGGAGCTCGTCGCGACGGACCTGTCCACCTGGGCGGTGAAGCGCGCGGAGGAGGGCCTCTGGAGCATGGAGCGGGCCCGGACCATTCCGCAGGTGCTGCTGCGCAAGTACATGCTGAAGGGCGTGCGCACCCAGGAGGGCTTCATGTCGGCGGGCCCGGAGCTGCGCCACTTCATGCGCTTCGCCCGCGCGAACCTGCACGCGCCCGCCACCTGGCCGGTGGGACCGTTCGACATCATCTTCTGCCGCAACGTGCTCATCTACTTCGGCACGGAGGCCCGGACGCGCGTCATCCAGGGGCTGCTGTCGCGGCTGCCGGAGACGGGCTACTTCTTCCTGGGGCACGCGGAGAGCCTGATTGGCATCACCGCGGCGGCGCGCTCCGTGAGCGCCAACGTGTACACGCCGCGCCCGGGACCGCCGTTTCCGTCGCGCGAGTAGGGGAAGGCGCCGCTTTCCATTTGTGGAAAGCAGGTGCCCGCCGCTGCCCGTTGTTGCTGGGGTGGCCGGCGCGCATCCTGGTCCCATGAAACGATTTGATTTCGCGGGCAAGACGGTGCTGGTGACCGGTGCATCCATGGGCATTGGCGCGGAGTTCGCGCGGCGCTTGTCACGGCGGGGGGCCACGGTGGTGCTGGTGGCCAGGAGCGAGGCGAAGCTGGAGGCGCTCGCGGCGGCGCTGGGCAACGCGCATGTCCTCCCCGCGGACCTGACCGCCCCGGGCGCGCCCCAGCGGCTCTTCGAGGCGGTGCGCGCGAAGGGGCTGGAGGTGGACGTCCTGGTGAGCAACGCGGGGTTCGGGCTCCACGGTGGCTTCGACGTGCTGCCCTTGAAGGACCAGCTGGAGCAGATTGCTCTCAACGTCCATGCGCTGGTGGAGTTGACGCACGTCTTCCTGCCCATGCTGGAGCGGCGCCAGGGAGGCGTCATCCACGTGGCCTCGATGGCGGCGTACCAGCCGACGCCGTACATGGCTGTCTATGGGGCGACGAAGGCCTTCGTCCTGTCCTTCAGCGAGGCGCTCTGGGCGGAGTACCGCGAGCGTGGCGTGCGGGTGCTCGCCCTGTCTCCTGGGGCCACGGACACGCCGTTCTTCGAGCGTTCGGGGGAGGGCGCTTCGCCCGGTAGGAAGGCGCGCCCGGAGGACGTGGTGGAGGTCGGCCTGGATGCGTTCATCGCCGGGCGCTCGTCGGTGGTGCATGGCTTTGGCAACCGGCTCGCGGCCTTCGCCAACCGGTTCTTCTCGCGGGAGCTCAGCGCGAAGGTCATCGCGCGGATGACCCGGCCGAAGACGCCCGCGCTGCCGGCGACCTAGAGTGCTTTCCGCTCATGGAAAACAAACTGCCTGACTGGGATGACCTCCACGTCCTGCTCGAAGTGCATCGCGGCGGCAGCTTCCTCGCGGCGGGGCTCAAGCTGGGCCTGTCGACGTCCACGGTCGCGCGCCGCATCGGAGCGCTGGAGAAGGACCTGGGGCGCGCGCTGGTCCACCGCACCTCGCAGGGGGCGTGGCTGGAGAAGGAAGCGCTGGAGCTCATCGCGCTGGCTGAGCGCTTCGAGCAATCCCTGCGCGCGCACCGGCGCGATGGCGGCGGAGGCTCACCCTATGCGGGCAGGATTCGCATCTCCCTTCCGGACGGCTTCCTGACGGGGGCGGCGGAGGCGGCGACTCGCTTCCGGCGGCTGCATCCGGAGACGCTGATTGAAGTGATTTCGGAGCTGCGGTTCGTGGACCTGTCCTCGCGCGAGGCTGACATTGGCGTGCGAGGGGGCCGGTCCTCCTCGCCGGTGCTCGTCGACAAGCCGTTGGGTGAGGTCGTGAGCGGCCTCTACGCGAGCGAGGACTACCTCTCGCGATCCCTCCCCAAGCGCTTCCTGGGCGCTGACGACTACCGCGGGCAGGACTTCGTCGTGGAGGACGAGACGCCTCGCGGGCAGGGCCCCTCGCAGTGGTTGAGCCAGCGGGGCGCTTCCCGTTTCCCCTTCCGCTCCAATTCGATGGAGGCGCGGCTGCACGCGGCGAAGGGCGGCATGGGGCTGGTCATGCTTGGGATTGGCTCGGAGAAGCAGCACCCGGAGTTGAAGCGGGTGCGGCTGGAGACGCCGCTGCCGTCACTGCGCTTCTACCTCACGATGCACAAGGACCTGCGCAAGGTCCCCCGCATCCGTGAGTTCGCGAAGACTTTCGAGTCCGTGTTCGCGGAGTACCTGGTTGCGCAGGCTGATGCGGAAGCCTCGCGCCCGAAGCGCTTGCGTCCCCGGACGCGCAAGCATGCTGTTGGAAAAGGCAGCTGAAACCCTCCATTCTTCTGCGAGGATATGGCCATGCGTTTCCGCGCTAGCATCGCACTCCTCCTCTTTCTTTCGGCGTGCGCCACGTCGACACCGACTCCCGGCACACTCGGACCGCGGAGCCAGAGACTCACCAACCTTGAGCGGGCGGCGAAGCTGCCCTGGGCTGACGATGGGCGGTGCGTGGTCCGCGAAGCGTCACAGCCTTGGCCCGTCCTGATGGAGAGGTGCTATCAGGCCCTCGACCATGACCGGATCGAGTTCCACGACACCACAGGAAGATGCGCGGTCGCCTCCGCTGGCGCTGGTGCCATGGGCGTCGGGCTCTGCGTGCTGGTGGCTCCCGAGATCGTTGTGGGAGTTGTAATCGTCCTGGGTGTGGTGGTGGTCGGCGTCGCCATCAAGGAGGCGCTGGACGCGTATGAGCTGCGGCACGCCTACCCCGAGGAAGCAGGGACCTCACGAGGAACGAAGGTGGCATCCCGGGAAGCTGAAGCGCAACGCAAGCCCAAGCTGAAGCCGGAGCCATCGGGGCAGGACTGGCAGCCACCAGTGCCGCCTGTGCCAGTGGACCGGACAGGACGCGCCAGTTGTGAGCCTGTTCCAGTACCCCACGCGGGCGAGGACGACCCGCATAATGAATGTGCCGACAAGTTCCCACCCAACCGTTATCCCGGAATGGACGTGCTCGTTGGTGGCGTGCGCTTCGATGCGTTGCAAGTCGGCGTGCGCGTGCTGTGGGAGATCAAGACCCATCAATTTGACACGTACAATGCTTATATCCAGGGTCAGGAGATTGAAAAGGAAATTAAACAATTGCGCAAGGAGCGTGCTGCGGCGCGGGCTTGCGGATATGATTTTGTTGTTGGCGTGAGCACCGATGCGCACAGACTCGCGCTGCTCAAGCAGGATCCCACCTTCAAAATCGTCGTAACGAGGTGCAAACGATGACCGCTCAAGGTCCCCTCATTATCAACGTCTATGCGCCTGCACTTGTGGGTAACGACAACCGCACACTCGCTGCCGTCCATGGCTTGGAACGAGCGTTGCCCGGCTTGCGCCTGGAGTGGAGAGTTACCGAGAGGCGACGGCTTGCCGCGTTGCCACAGCGCGATGCGTGGTTGGCTGAGGAGGCCATGCGCGGTGAGTTTCCGATGGTATGTAACAACGATGAGCGTTACCCCGTAATGATCTCCGGGCTGCAACGCTCCGTATATGAGAGTCCAGGCGGACGGCCCCAGCTCCAAATCCATGCGAAGTTGCCTCTAGATGCGGCGGTTATTGCGGCAGCGGCGGATGTGCTTGAATCAGTGGCAAAGGGCGCACGCGCGTTCTGGGGGCAGGCGACGCCGGACGGCGCTTCGGGGGACATCGCGGAGCAAATAGCTCCCACGCTGGAAGGGCCACCGTCCCCTCCCCGGGGCCTGCCGGCCCTCAAGCTCTTCGAGCATCTCCGCTCACCCGAGATTCCCTATTACCTCGGGTGGCTGAACTACTGGTCGGCTGCTGCCGCGGAGGCCATCGGGTTCCCGGACCCAACCCGTGACGCCGAACTGCTCACACGGGCGCGGCGCACGGCGTCTGGTGGGTGGGTCGTACAGCTCACGGATACGCCGCTCGACCTGGACGACCCCGCCCACCTGGACGCGCTCAAGCGCGCCTACGAACGCTTTCCGGAGATCGGCGGACGCGCAGCGACTTGACCTCGCTCAAGGGGCCTGGGACGTGGCTCCGGTTGTAGGAAAGAGACCCGCTGTGCGGGCATCCGCGATGGTAGCCTTCCCATCTGGCAGGTCATGCACCATTGCTCCAACCGTTCAGATTGGCCCTGGCGCTCACGCTTGTCACGGGAGCTGTTGCGTGGGCTGAGCAGGCACCGGGTGCGCGCGTCAGGCGGGAACGACCCGTCACCGTCGCCAGCACGCCCACCGGACCGCTGCCCGTCGTCCACGTCGCGGGGGACACGCCGACCGTGTTCCTGTTCTCCTCACCGATCCAGCGCAAGACCCTGACCTTCGATGAGTCCCGGATCCGCGTCCTGGATGCGGGCGAGCGGTCGATCATCGTTCAGCCCGTGGCCAATCTCGGCGACGGTGAGCGACAGGAGATCGGGGTCTTCTTCGCGGACGGCCACCAGCCGACGCGGGCCGCCTTCGTGCTCGTGACCGATCCGGCCGATGTGGACTCACGGATCGACGTGCAACGCCCGGAGCCGCCGAACACGGCCTGCCAGCCCACGGCCCAAGCCCCGGCGCCGAAGCCGGAAGACTTCGTGCTGCTCGGCTACGTGGACGCGAAGGGCGTCACGACGTCCAGCCGCAAAGGCAAGTTCGATGCTGTGCAGGGGCTAAACTGGGACTCGATCGTAGCCTTTCGAGGCACGGGTTGGATTCTGGCGGCCGTGACGATTGTGAACGGCCCTGACCGCCCGGCCTGGACACCCCGAGAGGCGACATTCGTGGGGCGAGCCGGCATACCCCTGCGCGCGCGGCTCGTAGCGGAGAAGCCGGGGGCAATCCTTCCGGGAGAGGCAGAGCGTGTGCTTGCCGTCGTGGACGTGGCAGAGACGCAAGCGGACCTCGTCTTCACCCTGGAGGTGCGCGGAGATGGGGGGCATCTCACGATTCCAGGCGTGCGCTTCCCGAAACCCGCAGCGGAGGACGCCCAATGAGCGCGACACTGCTCCATGTTCCACCCGGCTCACTCATCGATGGGTGGCAGGTGGCCAAGGCACTTGGCGACGGAGGCTTCGCGTTCGTCTTCCTTGGCGAAAAGAACGGCAGGCACCGTGCCATCAAGATGGCCCAGCACCGGGAGTCCAGCGGCGACTTCAAGCAGACCCACGCCCGGACGCTGCGGGAGTTGACGGCACTGCTCATGCTGGACCATCCGAACATCGTCCGGCCGCAGGGACATGGCCTCGCGGAGAGCGGGAACCTCTACCTCGCGCTCGACTACGTGGACGGTTGGACGCTCGCGGAGTGGGCAGAGCGCAAGCACCCGACCGTTCGTGAAATCCTCGGAGTCTTCGAGAAGATCTCCGGTGCGCTGTCTTACATGCACGGCCGGGGCATCCTGCATCGGGACCTGAAGCTGTCCAACGTGCTCATCCGCAAGGGCGACGGCGAGCCCGTCATCATCGACTTCAGCTGCGCGACCTACACCCTCGCAGAAGACCTGACGGACGGGGGCCTCCCTCCGGGCACGGACCGCTACCGCGCGCCCGAGCAGTTCAAGTTCCTGCACGAGCACAAGGATGAGCGCCGGGCGCGCTACGCATTCCAGGTCGCCGACGAAATCTTCGCGGTCGGAGTCATGCTCCATGAGCTGCTGACCGACCCGCGACCGACGGAGTTTCGTCCGCGCTTCGACTTGAACAGTCTTGCCCTCCCACCGCCGTCACCCCGATTGGCGAATGTGCGGGTGCCAGCGGCACTGAGCGACCTCGTCGAGATCATCCTGGACCGAGACCCCAGGAGGCGTCCGGTCGATACCGAAGCGCTGCGCCGCGAGTTGGCGGATCTCCGCGACGCGCGCTCCGCTGACTATGACGTGCCGGCCCATCCGCCTGCTGAACAGCGTCACGGAGGGCCGGTGCCCACGGCATTGGCGATGCCCTCCACGCCGCAATCCCTCAAACGGCATGTGGCCATGCTGGAGCGACCGCGCCGAACGGGAAGGTGGCTCGCAGGCATCGCTTGTATCGTCGCGCTCGTCATGGCCTCGGTCCTCTGGCGCTCTTCAAGGAGCGTCCCCGGCGGGCCTGCCGGATCGCGCGTCACCGCAGCCCCACGCCCTCCTCCCGCCACCACCCATTCCGCGCCGCCTACGACAACACCTCCTGCTATGACACCTGCTGGCCTTTCGTCCGTGACAGTCCCGGGGCCCGCAGTCGCCGCTGCCCCGAAGGAAGGATCCGCCTTGAAGACCCCAGCACCCGAAGCCTCATCCCCAGGACGTGCGCCCCGCATGCCGAAGAAGTCTGTTGCCGCCGTGGAGTGCGCATCGTTGTCGCTCGTCGCGGCGCTGGCGGCGGGTTGTCCGGGAGCTCAGATCAGGCCCGAGGCGTTCACCTGTCCGGATGGGGCGTATGAAACCATGCGGGAGCAGCTTCACTGGAGGGGCGCAGACCAGTTCAGCCTCCAACTCGACGAGCGCCAGGCACCGTGGGGACTCGTGTGGTTCACCGCTGGCGCGGAGGTGGTGGGGATTGTCCCGAAAGGCATCAACATCGACCGGCAGAAGGCGGTCGCCCCTGTGGGGACACGCTTCTACGGCAAGGCGTACTACCTCTCTGACAAGATGGGGCGTGCGGATGGAGAGACACTCGTCATCCGGTATGACCGGGTGAAGCTGCCGGGACAGGAGGAGTACCCCATCTGCTTCGTGGTTGAGACCACGGCCGAAGAGTTCAAGGACGGCAGGGTGAAGGCGTCAAATCGGGGTGGCGGGTTCGTTGTGGACCGTTGGCCCTGAGCAGCCCCGGGACGACGTGGTGGGTAGGTGCTTGATTTCGCGCCCCTCCTCCTCGAACCCGACATGAACGCCCAGGGTCGTTCCGTTTCTTCCCATCCCACGGGTACCGTCGCCCGCGACGAGCGGGGCCGGAATGCCTGCGCGAAGAGGAGGAAGACACATGTCGGAAAGGGAGTTCAGGCTTCCACGCGGGGCGATTCTCTTCACGAGGGACGGCTTCCAGTATGAGTTCCGCGAAGACCTGGGAGCGGTCCACCACGAGTTGAGTCTCCTGCTGGCCCGGCGCCGCACTCCAGAGGGCATCATCCGAGGCAAGGTGCTTCTCAAGGCGGTGGGCGTTCCGAAGTTGATGGAGATGCCCCGCGTCAAGCGGGCGCGGGCGAAGCTGGAGGAGCAGGTGCGTCTCGCGACGTACCTCGACCATCCGGGCATCCTCCGTGTCCAAGGGCTGCACAAGGCGGAGGGGTGCTGGTACGTCATCACCGAGCATCCGTCGGGACACACCATCAACACCCTGTTGACGCTCTCCGGGGAGTGCGGTCGCCGGTTCTCTCCTCTCTTCACCCTCCATGTCGGGGCGCGCGTCGCCGAGGCCCTGGAGCATGCCCACGAGGCGAAGGACGCGCAGGGGCGCTCCCTCCGCATCGTCCACCGGGCGCTCGACGTTGAGCACATCTTCGTCGATTGGAACGGCGACGTGCAGGTCTCCGACTTCGGACTCGCCCGTTCGGACCTGCCCGGCCGCGTTTCGTCCACGGTGCGCCAGCCTCAGGGGGATGCGTTCTACTCCTCCCCGGAGATGCTCCTGACCGGGCGTGTGGATGCGCGTTCGGACCTCTTCGCGCTCGGCAATGTCCTGCTCGAATTGGCGACAGGGAAGAACATCCTCGATGCCCCGGACGTCTTGACCGAAGAGGTGAAGGACTCGCTTTCGGTCAGGCAGCGCATGCGGGCCCGCCGTGCCGTCAGGAGGGCTCGGCTCGCTGGGAGCCCTGCCGGCGTGGAGGACGCGATCTGGCGCGCGGCGACCTACACGCAAGCGGACCTGGAGGCGTTGACAGAGCCGCTTCCGCAGGGGCTGGGCCTGGCACTGCGCAAGCTCCTCCAGCCCCGCCCGGGAGCCCGCTACCAGACAGCGCGGGAACTGGCGGCGGACCTGCGCCGGTGGCTCGGAGAGGGAGATGCCTACGGCCGGAAGGAAGCGGTGGCTGAACTGCACGAGATGGTGAAGCGATCCCACGAGGCGATGGTCGAACTGGGCATGCGGCGCCCCCGTGGCCCCCAGGCTTCCCAGGACGAAGTCAGCACGAACTAGCTGCTGCCCCTGCGGTTGGCGGACACTCCGCGGATGGACGAGACATCGGTGTACAAGCAGGCGCGTGCCATCGCGGATGAAGTGCTGCACGACCTTCCGCACGTGGGCGTCAATGTGGACAGGTGAGGCTGCCAGACCTGGTGGAGCGGGTGAAGGGGCGCTTCCCCCGACTCCAGACCGTCACTGTCACAGGCGAGCGTGGCTTCGAGGAGACCGTCACATTGGAGGCGTGAGCACCGGAGCCTCGTTGGGGCGGGGCAGTGCCTCCGGCTCCGGCGCGGCGGAGCCCTTCCAGCGCGTCAGGGCAATGATTGCCACGCTCAGGACGACGACGCAGAAGATGGACGCTTCCAGACCATAGGCGCCGCCCGTGAGCCACTCCGGGCGGCCCTCGAAGACGGGCGTCCACCAACCGCGGGCTTCCTTGCCGCTCACGCCGAAGCCCATCGTGCCCAGGAACCAGTTCCAACCCATGTGCACGCCGACCGGCAGCGCCAGGTGCCGCGTGCGCAGGTAGCACAGGCCCAGCATCCAGCCCGCGAGGAAGGTGGTGACCATCGCCACGACGCGCGTGGGGACCTCCATCTCCGTGTTGAAGGGGTGCGCCAGACAGAAGATGAGCGAGATGACCACCTGCGCCCAGCGCGTGCCCAGCCCCCGGATGGCGCGCTGGAAGAGGTAGCCGTGGAACAGCGCCTCCTCGAAGAGACCGACGCCCAGCATCAGCCAGGCCGCCTTCACGATTGCGGTCACCGGCGTGTTCGCGGCGCGCTCCAGGTGGTAGCCACCGGCCACCCAACCGAGCAGGGCCACGAACCCCACCAGGACCATTCCGGCCAGGGCCCCCACGCCGAAGTCACGGCCCGCGCGCCGGTCCAGCGACATGCCGAGCGACGACAGGGTCAGGGGCTGCTTTTCGAGATACAGGAAGTCCAGGCTCACGAGCAGCACGCCCAGGAAGCCGAAGAAGGAGTGCGGCACGAACGGCTTCACGACGGCGGGCAGCAGCGTCCAGACCCACATCAGGATGCCCGCGAGGATGGCGGCCGTCACGACGAAGCCCAGGCCCTTCCACCCGTTGCGCAAGTGCCCTTCGCCATCCCGGAACACGGCCTTCATGATGAACCTCGCAGCGTGGTTGCACGCCCTGCCTACAACCAACGCGCGGCCCTGGGAAGGATTGCCCTGGTTCGACACGGCGTGGCACAACCCGGCGCATGAGCACGGGCCCGAAGACGATCCGCCGGGGCGACCTGTACTGGTGCGAGCCGGATGAGGCACGGGGCTCCGTGCCGCCCATCGCCCACCCGTACCTCGTCATCCAGGATGACGTCTTCAACCGCTCCCGCATCCACACCGTCATCGTCTGCGCGCTCACCTCCAACCTGAAGAGGGCGAGCGAGCCCGGCAACGTGCTGCTCGAAGCGGGGGAGGGCCACCTGGCGAAGCAGAGCGTCGTGGTCGTGTCGCAGGTGTCGTCAGTGGAGAAGTCGCGGCTCGGCGAGCGCATCGGGGCGCTCTCCGACGCGAGGGTCGAACAGGTCCTCGCGGGCCTGCGCTTCCAGCAGGCGTCCTTCTTTCGCGACTTCGACAGCTGACCCGGAGCACGGTGGCCTTCCGTGCTCCGCCGCCCGCGTGTCCGACAGGAGTTGGAGACCCAGCGCTGCTCCCCGAGTTGCGAGCACTGGAGGGGCAACGCCAGGACGACCGCCCCTTCACGCGCGCATTGGCTCAAGCCTTCGCCGCGTTGGAGTCAGTGTCCTGAGGTGCCTCCCGCCCGTCGCGGAGTTGCTGGAGCGGCTGCGCGATGGGCGGGAAGCGCCTCCGGAGGTCAGGCGTTCGCGCTCGCCACGGACTCCAATTCCTTGAGCGCATCCTCCGGCAGCGTGAGCTCGGCCGCGGCCAGGTTCTCCTTCAGGTGCGCGACGGACGACGTGCCGGGGATGAGGAGGATGTTGGGCGAGCGGCGCAGCAGCCACGCCAGCGCGGCCTGCATGGGCGTCGCGTTCAGGCGGGCCGCCACGGCGGACAGCGTGGACGACTGCAGCGGGCTGAAGCCTCCCAGCGGGAAGAAGGGCACGTAGGCGATCTTGTCCTTCGCGAGCGAGTCGATGAGCGCGTCGTCGTGCCGGTGCGCCAGGTTGTAGTGGTTCTGCACGCAGACGATGTCCGCGATGCGCCGTCCATCGGCGACCTGTCTGGCGGTGACGTTGCTCAGCCCGATGTGGCGCACCAGGCCCTGGCGCTGGAGCTCGGCGAGGACGGTGAGGGCCTCTTCGATGGGCCCTTCGGCGGGCCCGTGCGTGTCGAACATGAAGCGCAGGTTGACCACGTCCAGCACGTCCCGTCCCAGGTTGCGCAGGTTGTCGTGCACGGCCTGCGTCAGCTCTTCCTTCGAGAAGGCCGGGAGCCAGGAGCCGTCATTGCCGCGCCGGGCGCCAATCTTGGTGACGATGACGAGGCCGTCGGCGTAGGGCGTGAGCGCCTCGCGGATGAGCTGGTTGGTGACGTGCGGGCCGTAGTAGTCGCTGGTGTCGATGTGGTTCACCCCGCGGGCCACGGCCTCGCGCAACACGGCACGGGCGGCGTCCGGGTCCTTCGGCGGGCCGAAGACGCCGGGTCCCGCGAGCTGCATGGCCCCATAGCCGAGGCGCTTCACGGGGTGGCCCCCGAGGGGGAAGGTGCTGGATGAGTCGATACCGGGCATGCTCCATCTCCTTTTGAGATGGAGCATGCATAGCCACCGTGGACTTTCTGCATAACGGGGCACGACCCGTACAGGTTGTGCGGAGTGGCGAACAGTGAAGGTCGACCTGGGTGATTTGAACGCCTTCGTGGTGGTGGCGCGGGCCCGCAGCTTCCGCGAGGGTGCCCGCCTGAGCGGGAGCAGCGCGTCCTCGCTGAGCGACGCGGTCCGCCGGCTGGAGGAACGCCTGGGCGTCCGCCTGCTCAACCGCACGACGCGCAGTGTTGTCCCCACCGAAGCCGGAGAGGGCCTGCTGGAGCGCCTGGCGCCCGTGCTGACGGAGATGGAGGCCGCGCTCGACGTGGTGAACGGGTTCCGCAACCGGCCCGCCGGCGTGTTGCGCCTCAACGTGCCCATCAGCGCGTCACGGCTGGTGCTGCCGCGCATCGTCCCGCCGTTCCTCGCCGCGTACCCCGACATCGAACTGGAGGTCATCACCGAGGACAGCTTCGTGGATGTCATCGCGGCCGGCTGTGACGCGGGCATCCGCTACGACGAGCGGCTGGAGCAGGACATGATCGCGGTGCCCATCGGGCCTCGCGTCCAGCGCCACGCCACGGCCGCGGCCCCGGCGTACCTGGAGCGGCATGGACGGCCGGAACATCCCCGGGACCTGCTGCGGCATGCGTGCCTGCGCGGCCGTTTCGCGAGCGGCGCGATGACGCTCTGGGAGTTCGAACGAGACGGCGAGGTGGTGACGGTCGAGCCCTCGGGACCGCTCATCGTGAGGGCGGGTGGGGCGACGGACCTCGCCGTCGACGCCGCGCTCGCGGGCACCGGCATCGTGCACCTCTTCGAGGACTGGCTGCGTCCGTACCTGGACAGCGGCGCCCTGGTTCCCGTCCTCGAACCCTGGTGGCAGCCCTTCCCGGGGCCGTTCCTCTACTACCCCGGGCGGCGCTTCGTGCCCGCGCCGCTCCGGGCGTTCATCGACTTCATCAAGGCTTCAGCGGCAGCGCCTTGATGCCAGGGGGCGTCAGGGCTCGGAAAGGCTCACGGTGAAACCCTTGGGGACACTGGAGTCGTCCAGCACGTGCGCGAAGCCCTGGGCCGTCCACTCCACGTCGACCGTGCCGGGGGCCTCGATGGTGCCGGAGTCCGAGTTGGATCGGACGTCGAAAACGACCTGCACGGTCCACTCGCAGCCTTGATTCTGCGCGCAGTTCCCGCCGAAGTACGCCACGTTCTCCACCGTCACGGCGACGTCGGGCTCGAGGACGCCGGACTGGCCTCCGTAGGTGAGCTCCCCGTCGAGGAAGCTGATCGCCAGCGACGGCTGCGGCGTCTGGGTGGGGGCACCCGGCGTCCACTTGGCCTTGGCCTGGATGTGCAGCTCGCCTTCCACCGGATCCGACAACTTCTCCTTCGCGGAGGTCCGGACGACCAGCGTGCGCGTGACCTTGTCGGTCTCCGCCGTCAGGCGGAAGGGCGTGCCGGTGTGGACCGGGGACGCCACGTCTTCAGACTGGGCTCGCGACGTGGCCACGACGCTGGCGCAGGCCAGCAGCAGCACCAGGCGCGAGGCCCAGGCGCGGGTCGCGGTGGGGATTCGCTCGAAGACGGAGGGACGGGCTGGACGCATGGCTTCCTCGGGCAGGCGTGAAGGTTCCGGGCGTACGGGAACGCCGGGTGGCGCGACGCAGAGCAATCGCAATGCCACGCACTCTCAGAGGGACGCAGGGCCTGAGCGCCATGCTCCAGCGTCACAATCATGACATGTGTGTCATATGACAGCCGGGGCCGTACTTGGAGTGCGGGAGGGCTGTTGACGTCCGGTGTTTCTGCTTTTTAGGCTTGTTCTCGGATGGCGGTTATTTCGCGCTGCATCTCGCGGCGGTCGCAACCGCGCTCTCCAGGAGTGTCAGACGTGAAATCCCTTCTCCAGAACCCAGCCCTTGCCGCGGCCCTGACGTCGATGCTGGCCGCTGGCTCCGCCTCCGCGGCGAGCCGTGTCGACCTGCAACAGGAGGAGTTGGGGGCGATCCGCCAGCGGCACGCGGCCACCTTCCTCATGGGTGGCGCCGACCGTGAGCCTGCCCGCCACGCGCAGGCGCTGGGCCTCGACGCGAACTCGGGACTGACCCTGCTCGACAGCGTCAGCGACCACGGTGTCAGCACCCACCGCTACCAGCAGACCTTCCGGGGCCTGCCCATCTTCGGCGAGCACGTCATCGTCAATGAGGACGCCAACGGGGAGCTGCGCGCGCTGTTCGGGCGCAAGGTCACTGGTCTGGAGCGGGACATCCCGGCGGGGGCGCCCCGGCTGTCCGCCGCGGAGGCGCTGGACATCGCCAAGGGGGCCAGTCTGGGCAACCGCGTGCGCGCCATGCTCGTCGAGAACGAGCGCTCCGAGTTGATGATCTACGTTGACGACGACGGCCGCGCCCACAAGGCCTACGTCGTCAGCTACTTCGCGGACCTCGTCGGTGGCGGGGCGCCCACGCGGCCCATGGTCATCGTCGACGCGGAGGGGGGCCGGGTGCTCAAGCAGTGGGAGAACCTGCAACACGTGCTCATCGGCACGGGCCCTGGCGGCAACGTCAAGACAGGCCAGTACGAGTACGGCACGAACTACGGCTACATGGACGTGGCCCAGTCCGGCACCACGTGCACGATGACCAACGCCAACGTCCAGACCGTGAACCTCAACGGCGGGACCAGCGGCTCCACCCCGTTCTCCTATACGTGTCCCCGCAACACGGTGAAGAACATCAACGGAGCGTACTCGCCGCTCAATGACGCGCACTACTTCGGCAGCGTCATCTTCAACATGTATCAGGCCTACGTGGGCAAGGCCCCGCTCACCTTCCAGCTCACGATGCGGGTGCACTACGGCAGCAACTACGAGAACGCGTTCTGGAACGGCTCGGCGATGACGTTCGGCGACGGGTACTCGACGTTCTACCCGCTGGTCAGCCTGGACGTCGGCGCGCACGAGGTGTCCCACGGCTTCACCGAGCAGAACTCCGGGTTGATCTACTCAGGCCAGTCCGGCGGCATCAACGAGGCCTACTCGGACATCGCGGGCGAGGCCGCCGAGTACTACATGCGCGGCACCAATGACTTCCTCGTCGGCGCTGAAATCTTCAAGAGCAGCGGGGCGCTTCGCTACATGGCCAACCCGCCACAGGACGGTCGCTCCATCGGCCATGCCTCCAACTATTACAACGGTCTGGACGTGCACTACTCGTCCGGCGTGTACAACAAGGCCTTCTACCTGCTGGCCACCACGCCGGGCTGGGGCACGGTGAAGGCGTTCCAGGTCTTTGCTCGCGCCAATGACCTGTACTGGGGCCCGAGCACGGACTTCAACCAGGGCGCGTGCGGTGTGCAGACCGCGGCGCAGGACTACGGCTTCAATGTCTCCAACGTCGCGTCGGCCTTCGCCGCGGTGGGCGTGAGCTGCGGCGGCGCGGTCGAGCTGTTCCGGCAGACGGACACCAGCGGCAAGCTCACCATCGCGGTCTTCGAGCGCTATGCGACGACGAGCGCCGGGACGACCACCAACTTCACGGTGACCGTCCCCAGCGACTTCGTGGTGATTGGCGGTGGCGGCGAGGGCAAGGAGGGCCCCTCGGGCAACCTGCTGACCGCGTCGTACCCCGATACGGGGCTGACCTCGTGGCTGGTGTCGGCCAAGGATCACCTCATCGCGGACCCCGCGCAGGTGCGCGCGTGGGCCATTGGCCTGAAGGTCGCGGGGCTGACCCCGGCGCAGCTGCGCACCTACCTGGCCGTCAGCACGGCGACGAGCGGCACGGTCGCGCACCCTGACGTCACCGCGTCCCTGCCGGCGGGCTACGTGCTGGCGGGCGGCGGCATCCGGGTGAACTGGAGCGGCTCGGGCAACCTGGCCACCGCCTCGGCGCCCTCGACCTCCACGTCCTGGCGCGTGCGCTCGAAGGACCACACCAATTCGTCGCCTGCCTCGGCGACGGCGTATGCCATTGGCATCAACGGCACCATCCCGGGCGTGGGCACCATCGGCAACGTCGTCAACAGCGGCACGTCGTCGGTAGTCTCTCACCCCAGCTACATGGTGGGCCTGAGCAGTGGTTATGCGCTCAGCGGCTGCGGGGCGTTCGTCAACTGGAGCGGCGCGGGCAACATGCTCTGGCGCATCAAGCCGGTGAACTCGGGCTGCGCGGCCGCGTCGAAGGACCACGAGAGCGCCTCCGCGGCGTCCATCTCCACCTACGCGCTCGGCCTGCGCGCGTTCTGAGCGGGAGCCATTTCATCCAGAGGCCCGGGCCGCGTCACGTGGCCCGGGCCTGCTGTTTCAGCTCGCCTGGGCGCAGGGGGGATGGGTGGAGTCAAGCCGGATTGAATCCGCACGGTGGGTGGGCACGTCACGCGCACGTCGTCCGGGTCGCCTGTCCTGAGCGCACTCGACATGGCTGAACGGACGACATCGGAGGAGGAGCAGGTCCGGTAGAAGGGCCGCCATGAAGCCTCCTCGCATTGTCATCGTGGGCGGTGGTCCCGCCGGAATGGTCCTCGCGTATCAATTGGTCACGAACGGTGTTCCGGTCCGTGTCCTGGAGCGCCATCCGGATTTCGAACGCGAGTTCCGCGGCGAGCTCCTGCAGGCGCCGGTTGTCGAAGCACTGAAGCGCGCGGAGTTCTTCACCGCGCTGCTCGAGCGGGGGCAGGCCCTGCTGGACATCGAGCGGGTCATGTACGTGGGCGAGCGCCGCACGGTCCGCGTGCCCGGTCCCCGGGAGCTGGGGGCCGTGGTGTCGCAGCCCGGGATGCTCGCGCTGCTCCACGAGCAATGCCTGCGTCATCCCCACTACCGCATGGACTTCGGCACCACGGTGCTGGACGCCGTGCAGGAGGAGGGGCGCGTGGTCGCGCTGAGGACCCGCCGCGACGGCGTGGAGGAGCGCGTCGACGGAGACCTCTTCATCGTGTGCAACGGACGCAACAGCCACCTGCGCAAGTCCTGCGGCTTGGAGATCGAGCAGTTCGAGTCGACGGCCGACGCGCTCTGGCTGCGCTTCGATCTCGCTGATGCACCGGAGGCACTGCCCACGTCGCTCCAGGTGCACCTGTTCGGCAAGGGGCGGGTGGTTGTCTTCCAGCCCTCCACGCGGCACCGGCTGCACGTCGCCTTCAGCGAGCCGGGCGACCTCAACGGGCTGCGCAAGGACCTCCCGGAGCTGCGCCGGCGGCTGCTGCCCACGGTGCCGGAGAGGCTCCGGCCCCATGTGGAACGCAAGCTCGATGAGCACACGGAGTGGCAGGTGCTGCGGATCCTCGTGGACCGGGTGAAGCGGTGGCATGCCCCCGGGGTCCTCTTCCTGGGAGACGCGGCGCACACCATGTCGCCGTCGGGAGGGCAGGGGCTGAACCTGGCCATCAAGGACACGTTCGTGGCCGCCAACCACCTGCTGGATGCCATTCATGAAGGCCGGCCGCTGGACGCGGCGGTCTTCGAGAGAATCCAGAGTGAGCGCCAGCCCGAGGTGGACCGGGTGCAGGCGGGGCAGACGCGAGCGGGACAGATGGTGCTCAAGCCGCTCGGCGTGCTGCACCTGATGTTCACCGTCCTGGTCGCGGTGATGGCCGTCGCGGGCAAGAAGATGCAGGGCGCGGCCGGGCCCACCGCCGAGCCGCGCTACTTCACACCGCTCAACCGCGCAGGCGGTCCGCCAGGTCCTGCGCCAGTCCGCACATGGTCAGCGTGGGGTTCCACGAGCCCGAAGTGGGGAAGAGCGCGCCGCCCGTCACGTAGACGTTGTGGACGCCGTGTGGCCGGTAATCCAGGCCGACCACCGACGTCGCCGGGTCCTTGCCCATCCACAGCGGCGAGGCCTCGTGCACGATGATGTTCAGGCGGATCTTCTTCCGGTCCGGCCGCTCCGACTGCCAACGGCCGCCGTTGCCGCTCGCGTCGTCGACCCAGTACTCGACCTCCGGGTCCGAGCACCCGGCACGCCCGGCCATGACGTCGATGGACTGGTAGGTCGCCTCGTCGAGCACGTCCCACAGGTGGTGGTCCTGCACGCCGGGCTGGAGCTGGAGGGTGATGTTGGTGGCGGGGTCGGTGCCGCCGTTCATGCGGATCCAGTTGTCGGGATTCTTCTCGCTCACCTCTCCCAGGGTCGCGCAGACGAACACGACGTAATCCTCGGAGCCCTTCAGCTGCGCCATCGACGCGACGGCCGCCGCGTCCGGGGCCTCGTGGGCGATGGTGCTCTCGTCGGCCTCCGGGTTCGCGGAGGCGAAGGCGCTGGTCTGCACGTGATACTGCAAGCCATTGGGCGCCTTGCCATCCAGGTAGGTGGCGCCAATCTCCAGCGCGGCCAGGTCCTTGAACGCCGAGCGCTTCACGCGCGCCGTGATGTGAGACATGAAGTGGCCGGTGTAACGCTTGCCGATGTTCGGCAGGGCCTCCTTGAAGGAGTTCATCAGCAGCGTCGCGGGCGGGATGGTCCCCATCGCCAGCACGACCTTCGCCGAGCTCACCGCCAGCGGGCCGCGGGTGGTCTCCAGAGCGGTCACCGTTCCATGGCCGTCATGCACCAGGCGGTCCACGACGCAGTGGTCGACGATGGTCAGGGGCTGTCCCTGGCCCTGGGCCGCCAGCGCCTTCTGCGATTGCTGCAGGTCCAGCAGCGTGCCGACGGTGGAGTACTTGTAGAACTTCACGCCCTTCCAGGGCGTATGGCCCACGGCGATGGGGGCCGGGAACGCGCTCTCCGCCGAGGGCACGTAGCGCTTGAAGTTCTCCCGGAGGTTCACATCGATTTGATGCTGGAGGCTGCCGTAGACGCCGTCGTGGACCTTGTCCATCGTGGTGACGTGCAGGAACGCGCGGGCGCGATCCCAGAAGCCCGGCTGGAGCGTGACGTCGATCAGCTCCTGCGGCCAGTCGCGCATCAGGTCGGGAGTCGGGGCGGGGCACCAGGCGCTCCAGTAGGTGGATCGTCCGCCCAGCACGGGGATGTAGCCGGCCTGGAAGAACTCCAGCTCCGTGGTCGCCATCCGTGTCGTGCGCGTCCACGGGTACGTGGTGGGCGGTGAGCCGGTCGCGGCCTGGAAGGCGAGCGGGAGCATCTGGTAGTGCGTGGGCAACCAGAAGCCGCCCCGCTCCAGCACCATGATGCGCGCGTTCGGGTTGTGCTTCAGCGTCTGCTCGATGAAGGCCACCCCGGTGGGCCCGGTGCCAATCACGATGAAGTCATAGGCCGAGGCCTGGATGTCGCTCCAGTCGTTCGGCGTGGCGAAGAACGCCTGTCCGGCGATTTGATCCGCGCTGGCCTCCTGCGGACCGGGGACGGGATATCCGAGCGAGATGCCCTTCGGGATGTTGCGGGAGCCAGCGAAGAACTTCTTGTAGTTGGCGGCCATGGGACCTCGGCAAGCAATGGGGCTGGAGGTGCTTGCCTTTGGATTTGCAGGTGCCATGCCGCGACAGCCCGGGGGCGGGGACGCCCGCGCGAGCAGAGAAATGCGTCGCTTCAGGAAGCGCTGGCGTCTTTCAGGGACGCAGGAGGGCGGACACTTCCCCCAGGGCCACGGCCAGCTCCGCGCGGTCCGCGAGCGCCTGTTCCCGTTCCTTCTCCGTCCCCGCGTCCGGCTTCTTGAGCGCGGCATCCAGGACCTTCGCGGCGGCGGCGTCATCGCCCTTGAAGTCGCGCAGACGCCGGGCCGTCTTGAGGGCCTTGCCGAGGATGGAGGTGGGTGTGTTCCCGTCATCGCCATAACCGTCGGGTTCATCCCGGCGGATGAACATGAGCGAATTGCCGGAGGGGTCGGTGAGGGTGAAGCGCGACTGTCCCTTCCGCATGCGAGTCATGCGTGGAAGTCCCCGGACGGGAGTCCGCCCATAGGCCTTCCGCAGCGCGTCGAGGAAGCGCGCGTGCAGTTCCTCGACCTCGTCCACGATGACCAGACAGCTGCTGAAGGCCTTCAGCGGATCCAATCCCTTCAGGCCGAAGAAGTGGAGCTGCGCACCTCCCCGCTGTGTCGCCGCGTAGGGATTGGGTGCCCGTTGTTGGTACGTCACCTCGAACCCGAGCAGCGCGTAGAACTCGAGCGTCGACGCGAGCTCCACGCAGGGGATCAGGGGGATGCTGGTGTCACTTTTCATGGGAGCGCTCCGCTTCGGTCAGGTCCTCTTCGAGCCGCAGGCGCGCTTCGCGGACGCCCTCGACCGCCGCGGCGAGAAGCGCCGGGGGCAGGCTCGCGCCAAGCCGGTCCGCCCACGTGGCATGCGCCTGCTCGACCTTGCGCAAGGCTCGGCGACCGGCGGCCGTGAGGGCGACGCACTTCGCCCGCTGGTGGTGCGGGTTGTCGACGAACTCCACGAACCCGTCGCTCGCGAGCGCGTCCGCCGTCTGCTGCACGCTCTGCCGCGCGAGCCCCATCGTGCGCGCCACGGCCGCGACCGTGGCGGGGCCATGGTCGATGACGCCCAGCACCTGCCAGCGGGCGCTCGTCAGTCCCGCCGGAGCGCTCAGCCGGTCTCCAGCCTGGAGCAGCAACCCATTCAACTGGAACACCTCCAGGACCAGGGCACTGAAGGTCTCTGCTTTTGGGGTCAACGGTGGCATTGGCAGGAACCTGTCAATTTGACAGGTCCATGTCAACTCTCCGGGTCGCTTGTCGTGCAAGGGGCCATGGGCGACGCTCCCCGCGTCTCCTTCCCCCAGAGGCTCCATGAAGGCACTGCGAACCCCGAGCGTCCTCGCCGCGTTGCTGCTGCTGTCCCCTGGCTGCACCACGTCCCGCTCCACGACCCGGGACGACGTGCAGGCCGCCGCGCCCTCGGAGTCCTCCGCACAGGTGGCGCTGCGCGGCTTCGTGGACGGGTACTTCGAGGAGCACTTCCGCCGCTCGCCCATGTCCGCCACCTCCGCGGGCGTGCACACGTATGACGGAGATCTGCGCGGCTTCCGGCCCGAGGATCGCGCGTCGCATCTGGCATTCCTCAAGGACCGGCTGGCGGCGCTGCCCAAGGCAGTGGACCGCGCCGCGCTGCCGCCCGGTGACCGGGCCGATTACGACATCCTGGAGAATCACCTCCGCGCGCGCATCCTGGACCTGGAGACGGTGCGCTCGTGGGAGCGCAACCCGAACGCCTACCTGGGCTTCGCGTCCAACGCCGTGTACCAGCTCATCAACCGCGACTTCGCGCCGCTGGAGGAGCGGATGCGCTCGGCGGTGAAGCGCATGGCGGTGGTGCCGGAGGTCTTCGCGGCGGCCCCGGCGAACTTGAAGAACCCGCCGAAGCTGTGGACGGAGATTGCCCTGGAGCAGGCGAAGGGCACGCGCTCGCTCTACGCGCAGACGCTGCCGCAGGCCTTCGCGCCGGTGCAGGACGCCGCGCTCCAGGACGACTTCAAGCGCGCGCAGGCGCGGTGCCTGGAGGCCATCGATGGCTACATCCGCTTCCTGCAGGACGACCTGCTGGCCCGCTCGAACGGGGACTTCGCCATCGGTGAGGCGACGTATCGCCAGAAGCTCCAGTACGAGGAAGGCGTCACGGACAGCATCGACTCGCTGCTGGCCTGGGGGCGCGCGGAGATGAAGCGCACGCAGGAGCAGTTCAGTGCGGTGGCCGCGCGGATTGCCCCGGGCAAGGCGCCCATGGACGTGTACCGCGAGCTGGGCAAGGAGCACCCGGCGGGCGCGGAGCTGGTGTCCACCACCACGGCGACGCTGGAGGACATCCGCCAGTTCCTCATCGACCACCGCATCATCACCGTGCCCAGTGAGGTTCGCGCGAAGGTGGCGGAGACGCCGGTGTTCAGCCGCGCGCTGTCCTTCGCGAGCATGAGCACGCCCGGCCCGTTCGAGATGAAGGCGACGGAGGCGTACTACTACGTGACGCCGCCGGACCCGGCGTGGAGCGCGGAGCAGGCCGAGCAGCACATGAGCTTCTACAACCGCTACGCGCTGCCGCTGGTCTCCATCCACGAGGCGTACCCGGGGCACTACGTGCAGTTCCTGTGGACGAACCGCATCCAGTCCAAGGTGCGCCGGCTGCTGGGTTCAGGCTCCTTCAGCGAAGGCTGGGGCCTGTACACGGAGCAGATGATGCTGGACGAGGGCTACGGCGGCACGGGTCCGCAGGCGGACCGGCTGCGCCTGAACCAGCTGGCGCTCTATCTCCAGCGGCTGGCGCGCTACGTGGCGGGCCTGTCCCTGCACACGCGCGGGATGACGTACGACCAGGCCGTGAGCCTCTTCGAGAAGGAGGCGTACATGACGCGCATCAACGCGGAGCGCGAGGCGCGCCGTGGCACGTCCGACCCGACGTACCTGGTGTACGCGTTGGGCAAGAAGATGCTGATGGAACTGCGTGAGGAGGCGAAGGTGAAGTGGGGGAGGGACTTCACCCTCCAGCGCTTCCACGACGCCGTGGTCTCCCATGGCTACCCGCCGGTGCCCATCGTGCGGCAGCTGTTGCTTGGCGAGGACGCGGCGCCTTCCGCGTCCCCTTGAGCGCTGCCCCAACGCGCCCGCTTCAATGACGAAGCGGGCGCGGGGGCCGACGGCTACTTCTCCTGCGTGATCTTGTTGTCCACGCCGGTGCGGCTGATCTTCGGCTTCGACTTGCCGTGACCGCGCTTCCAGGTGACGGAGTTGGAGGTCCCCGTCACGGAGATGGCACCGGTGGCCTCCACCTTCACCTTGTTGTCGGTGCCGTTCACCTCGACGCTCTTGCAGTCGCCGGTCAGCGTCACGGTGTTGGAGTTGCCGGTGATCTCCACCGTGCTGCCCGGCGTACATGCGTGGGTCGCTGTCTCGTCATTGCCGGTGATGTCGATATTGCCCGAGCCCTCCTGTGCGACGGCCGTCATCGGGCCGAAGGCACATGCCACCATCATGAACACCGCCGCGCCGAGCTTCCTGTTCATCCGTTTGTCCCCCGAGGAGAGGTGCGGGCCTGATGCCGCACGCCTCCCATCTACGTGACGGTCGAAGGAAGATTCAACACGTCAGGGCGCGCAGCCTGGATCGGCTGGGCTCCAGGTGTACTGGGAGTCCAGCGTCAGCTTCTGCTCCACCACGGGGCCGCTCATTCCGCGCGCGGTGAGGCGGAAGGTCTGCTCCGGCGCCGTGCCTGAGACCTCGGCGCGGTAGATGAAGTGACAGCCCGCGATCCACGTGTCATCGGGCACCGGAACTCGGGAGCCATCGAGGCAGGGCTCCGGAAGGAAGCCCACCACGGCGGCGCTCTCCGAAAAGCGGTCCTTCTCCCCGAAGTACGCCTTCTCGGCCGTGAAGAGCGCCTTCAGGTTGCTGGCGCCCTCGCACAGCGGGGCTGGCAGGGGCGTCCCCTCCGGCCTGCGCACGCCATGGCACTCCTCGAGGACGAGCTCCGAGGGCCACACGCGCACGAGCTTCCTGTCCGCGTACCCATGCGTCAGGGTGTACGTGAACCCTTCGGCGAGTCCGCCCACGCCCACCGCGCGCACGCTGAAGGTGCTGTCGTCGGGCGTCGAGCCAGCCACCGAGACCGCATAGCGGAAGTGGCAACCCGCGAGCCAGGTGGCGTCCGGCGCGGGCACGCGGCTGCCATCCGCGCACGCCGCCGGGGTGGGGAGTCGTGTGACGTCCGGGGTCCAGGCGTCCTTCTCCCCGAAGAACTCCTTCTGGCCCGCCAACAGCCCACTGAGGCCCAGGAGCGCCTCGCACCGCAGCCGCTCGCGCAGCTCCTGCTCGGTGGTGCTCCGCGAAGGCGTGGCCGGCGCGGGCGTGCTGGCCTTGACCGGCGCAGGCTCGGACCGCGTGGGCGCGGGTGGCTTCTCCTGACGCTCACAACCGCCCAGCACGACAAGCGTCGAGACGAGACGGGGGAACCGGAATGAGAGGCTTCGCACGCAGGACTCCTGGGGGTTGCATCTCCAGGCATCCATCATGTCGTTTTTCGCGCTCACATTGCCATGCCAGTCTCAAAGAGCCCTTCCTCCGCGGGAGGGTCCCCGCGCGCCTTGTCCTCGCGGCTGGGCGTCCTCCGCGCGCTCTTCAGGCCCTCCTTCACTTTCAGGGGAGAGGTGAGCCAGATGAGGCGCGTCCCCGCCGGGTACCACTTCTTCTGGGCCGACGTCCGGATTGCGTAGGGGCCGGATTCCGAGCCGTGGGAGATGAGCAGGGGATCCGCGCCGCCCTGGATGACCAATGACACATGCTTTCCCTGCCAGAGGCAGAGGTCCCCTGGCTGGACCTGGGACAACGGAATGTGAAGCATGTGGGCTTCGAGCGTGCCTGTGTACCCCGCTCCGCTGTAACGGTTGCCATTGGGGTCGGGAGCGCCCGCCCACCTGTAGCAAAGCGTCACGAAGCCCGAGCAGTCGATGTCGAGCGGCAGCTTGTGGCGCAGCCGGATGCCGTCGATCGGGCGTATCTGCGCGTAGTGGATCCGGTCCTGGTTGGCGGCCCCCCACAGTCCCTCCGCGACGATCTTCTCGCGGAGCCCTGCTGGCGCCGGGGTGGGGGGCGTCTCCGCGCCACCCAGGGTCGCACCCAATGCCTTGAACGCCGCGCGCGTCTCCGGGCCATAGACGCCAATGGCATCCACGCCGTGCGCCTTCTGGAACTTCTTGAGCGAGCCTTCCGTCTGGGCACCGAATGTGCCAGGGCCCGTGTTCATCTGCGCCTGGGTCATGTGGCCCAGCTTCACCAGCGCGGTCTGGAGTTGTCTCACCCCCGTGCCACTCGAGCCGCGCTTCAGGTCCACCGCGGGCAGCGTGTAGCCCTTCAACGGGAGGCTCGCCCCCTTCGCTCGGCTATAGCCGGCAGGGGCCTTCCGCTGGCGGGCCTTGCCTGGCCGTGCCCGGGATGTCTGTGCTTTCCTCCGCATGCGGCCTCCTGCCGGCAACATGCGAATCGGCTCGGGGAGGCGCCAGAAACGGGAGCCTCCTTCCAAGGTGCGCCTTGCTTCCTAGCGCGCTCGCTGCAGATGGACCATCGCCTCGTCCAGCAGCGCGGCCACGCCCCGGCGCACCACGTGCACCACCTTGCGGTGGTGCGAGGACGCCAGGTGCGTGTAGTGGGTGGACACCTTGTGGTGCAGCTCCGTGGCGCCCCACACCAGCACCAGGTCCGCCCACTCCAGGTCGCTCTTCGCGCGGTCCGCCGTGCGGCGCTCCGTGCCGTCCACCATGCGCAGGGAGATGGGGCCGCTCAGCTTCGCCTCCAACTCCTCACGCACCGCGGGCGAGCCACCCACCACCACCACGCGCTGCACGCCGCGCTGATGGCACATCTCCAGGAACGCCACCTCCGCGCGCCGGTTGGCGGAACCGCCGCACCGGGCGCAGTGGCTTCGGGGCTCGACACGCAAAGGCTCCCGGCCGCTCGCTGACGCCACCTGGATGCAGCCGGGATCCGCGCAAACCTGGAAGAAGCGCTCGGACAGCACCTCGGCCGCTCGCAGGAGCTTGGGCTCGCTCATCCGCGCCTTGCCCGGCCGCGTGAGGCCTGCCTCCTCCAACACGCCCCTCGCCCGCGCACGCGCGTCCATCAGCGTGACGCCCCGCTCCGCCAACCACCCGTCGATGTCCTTGTCCGCGCTCATCGCTTCGCCATCGGAGCAGGAGTAGCGGCGAACAGCTCGGATTGCATCGGGACGGGCCCGGAGGGCTGCGCCAGTCCGAGCGCCTCGCGCACCGGACCGAAGCTCCGGCGGTGGATGGGCAGCACGCCCAGGGCCTGGATGGCCTGTACATGCTGCGCGGTGGGGTAGCCCTTGTGCGCCGCCAGGCCGTAGCCGGGATATTGCGCGTCCAACTGGGCCATCAGCCGGTCGCGAGTCGTCTTCGCCAGCACGGACGCCGCCGCGATGCTCAACGACAGCGAGTCGCCCTTGATGATGCCGCGCTGCGGAGCCGGGCACTGGGGAATCGTGCGCGCGTCCACCAGCACGTAGTCAGGTGTCAGCCCCAACCCCTCCACCGCGCGCCGCATGGCCAGCAGACCCGCGTGGTAGATGTTGAGTTGATCAATCTCCTCCACCTCCGCCCGGCCCACTGCCCACGCCACCACGTCGCGCTTGAGGGCTTCCGCCAATGCCTCGCGCTTGTCCGGGTCCAGGATCTTCTTCGAGTCGTCCAGCCCCTTGAGCTTGTAACCCCGGGGCAGGATGGCCGCCGCCGCGACGACGGGGCCCGCGAGTGGCGCCATGCCCGCCTCGTCCACGCCCGCGACCTTCAACAGGCCCTGCTCCCACAGTTCCGTCTCGAACTTCAGCAGGTGCCGCAGCCGCTGACCCTCCGCCCGGTTCTTCTCCTGACGCGAGCGCAGCTTGCGCGCGAGCGTCTGTGCACCCTGACGGGGGTCTGCTTCCAGCGCCTCCAGCAGACCCTGGGGGACGGGCTGCGCCTGGGTGACGAACCGCCCGGTCAGCTCGGTGACCGAGCATTCGAGCAGCGCCTGCACACTCTCTGCGGACATGGGGGACCTTCGGGATTGCCTACCCGGCGGGTAGCGCGGTTGCACGGCTTACTGGAGTGGGGAGACACCAGTGCCGCGACAACACGCCTGCTCGCACGCCGTCAGGCCAGACGGGCGTGCGGCGAGGCTGGAGGAGAGCCGGACCGACGCATTCGCGCGCATGCGGGTTTGACGCATGGCGTAAGTGGTACCGCGCACAGGTGGGTGTGCACAACCACCCCACGGCCTGAGGCGGCGGATTTTCCGCGCCCGCCGGCCCTCACTGGCGGGTCTTCCGGCTCAATCCTGGAGCTTGAGCGTCACCGTGTCGGGAACAGGCGTGCAGTGGCATTCGTCACAGGTCCACTCCACGCGCTCCGCGTGCGTCACGTGCGAGCCCGCCGTGGCCACCACTCGGATGGGGCTGGGCGCGAGCGTTTCGTTGATGGCCGTGGTGACGCCCCGGTCATCCGTCACGCCGGTGATGCTGATGTTGCTCTCCAGGTTGGTGGCCGTCACGGACGCGCCCTGGATGTACGCGCCGTCCGACGACATCACCTCCACGCGCAGCGACCGCGGCTCCGCGCAGGTGTCCTCGTGCCGGTTCGCGCTGGGGGCATCATCACAGCCCGTCATCAGCACGCCCACGAGCAGCCCCAACCCGCCATACGTCTTCAAACGCTTTCCCATCCCCACGCCCCCAACCCGTCCCATGCATGGAATCTGGTACCGGGGGGCGGGTGCTGCAATGCGTATGTCAGGCGGCGGGCGGCAGCCGCGCATGGGAAAAACGTGCGGCCTCCGTGTCCGGATAACGATGCACGATGTAGCGGTAGATCTCCTCCGCGCGCACCGTGTTTCCCAACTTCTCCCCCTGCACGCGCGCCAGCAGCACCAGCGCGCGGGGCGCGGTGGGTTCATCCGGCGCCGTGTCCGCCGCTGCTTCCAACGCTTTGACCGACAGTGGGAAATCTCCTTCCACTGCCGCGGCCTGTCCGATGAACAGATGGTGTGACGGCAAAAGCTTCAGGCGGGGCAGAACGTGGAGCGCGCCATACAGCGCCAGCGCCTTCGCCACGTCGCGCGCCTCCACCGCCGCGCCCAGCTCGGCCACCTTCGCTTCGACTCCGGCGTCGGCGGGGCCCGGGGCTTCGAGCACCGGGGACTCGAGAAGGGACACGGGCACGCGCTGGGGCGCGGTGTCACCCAGCGTGGGCTCCAGCAGGTCGCGCGCGGGCAGATAGCCCAGCGCGTCCCCGTGCACGTACAGCACGAGCCCCAGCAGGCTCGCGGCGGCGAAGGGCGCCAGGCACGTGAGCGCCTCCGCGAGCCACGTGGAGACGAAGGGCACGGGCAGGTAGAACACCCAGGCCGCGCCCCAGTGCATCACGGCGTGGGCGCACGCCAGCAGCACGAACACGCCCGTCATCAGCCCCGCGTCGGGCCCCACCGCCCGCAGGCATCCGAGCGTGCGCAAGGGATTCAAGGCGGTGAACACCGACTGCGAGGTGGCGGCCAGCAGCAGCGCCCACGGCAGCCACAGGAGTCCCAGGCCGGCGAGCCCCCAGAAGAAGGGGTCCTCCCACACCACGGGCTGCCCCAGGGCCTGCAGCGGGAGCATGATCCGCCCGACGGACTCGTACCCGGACACGGAGGGCAGCAGGTGCCAGGCACGCGCGAGCGCGGGCACGAAGACGCCCACGGTGACGCCCAGGCCGCGCAGGCCCGGCACGATGTTGTCCTGGACGATGCTGGTGAAGCCGGGGCCCTCGGGATCCGCGTCGCCCCGGGCCGCGCCGCGCACGAGCGCGAAGAAGGCGGACCAGAAGACACCCAGCCCGAGCGCCATGGGCAGCACCACGAGGATGCGCACGCCCATCCCGAGCATGCGCAGCACCGCCAGCATCAGGCTGACGGCCAGGAGCGTCTGCAGGCCCGGAACAGTGAAGGGAAAGCGCAGGGCGCCGGTCAGGCGGGTCCGGAGGGCCCGCTGCGAGCGGTGGCGCAGGAGCACGTTCGCCGTGCCCTCGCACCGGACGCAGACGGTGTACTCCACCGTGCCCGTGCGCCGGGTCTCCACGCACGCGGGGCACAGCAATGCCTCGCAGTGCTCGCAACGCCAGCCAGCGGCGGCGTCCGGGTGTCTCGCGCAGGGGGAAGGGGCAGGGAGGGAAGGGGCCATGCGGCCCGAAAGCCTACGCTGGGCCGGGAGTCTCGTCCCAGGGGGACCCCAACCACGCCTGGAACGCGGCCTTCTGCGCGTCCGTGGGGCGCTCCACGCGTTGCAGCCACGCGGCGTCCGCGGGCTTCTGGCCCAGGACGACGGGCACCTCCAGCAGGCGGTCGCGGCGGAACAGCGTCACCCTCACGGTGTCGCCGGGGCGCTTGTCCTCGCAGCGGGCGATGAGCCCCGCGCCGTCCACGCGCCAGCCGTCCAGCGCCACCACGTCGTCTTCCGGATACAGGCCCGCGTCCAGCGCGGGCGTGCCCTCCGGTACGGTGGACAGCGTCGAGGAGCCGCGCAAGGTGACGCCCAGCCAGCCCTTGGGCTTGGGCTCGCCCTTGAGGCGCGGCGGCGTGCCGCCCTTGTCGTTGGGGGCCTCCCGCACGCGGAAGGACACCTCCAGCCCCACGTGCGCGAAGACGCCGTAGTCCAGGTCCTCCGTGGAGCGCACCGTCCGGTCGAAGAAGGGCGTCAGGTCCACGCCCGCCACCTCGCTCGCGGCCTGCTCCACGCCGTCCTCGGGGACGCCGGAGCCGTCGCCATGGCGTTGCCACAGCAACCGCATGACGTCATCCAGGCACTTCGCGTCGCTGGTGGCGCGGCGCAGCTCCAGGTCCAGCATCGCGCACACCACCTCTCCCTTCAGGTAGTAGGAGATGGCGCTGTTGGTGGAGTGCTCGTCCGGGCGGTAGTGCTTCACCCAGCTGACGAGCGACGCCTCCGTGAGCGACTGCACGCGGCGGCCCGGAGTGGAGTGCAGCAGGGAAAAGGTCTCCCCCAGCCGGGCCAGGTAGCGCGTGGGGGACATCAGGCCCGCGCGGCGCACGAAGAGGTTGTCGTAGTAGGCGGTGCCGCCCTCGAAGGCCCACAGCAGCGTGGTGTAGTTCTCCTGCGAGTAGTCGAACGGCACCAGCGCGCGAGGCTTCACCCGCTTGATGTTCCACAGGTGGAAGTACTCGTGCGCCACCAGCGTGAGGAAGTCCTCCCAGCCCCGGAGCGAGGACAGGCCCGTGCGAGGGAAGAGCAGCGCGGTGGAGGCCTGGTGCTCCAGCCCGCCGCGGCCCTTGTCGGTGAGGTAGACGAGGAACAGGTAGCGCTTGAGCGGCAGGCCTTCGTACATGCGCGCCTGGGCCTCGCAGATGCGCTGCATGTCCGCGCACAGCCGGTCCGCGTCCGGCACGCTGTCGCCCCACACCACCACTTCGTGCGGCACGCCCGCGGCGGTGAAGGTGAGCGGCGTGTGCGGGCCCACCTCGAAGGGGCTGTCCACGAGCGCGTCGTAGTCCGGCGCGTGGAAGGTGGCCCCTTCCGAGTCCAGCGCGCAGAACGTGCGCCAGCCCTCCGGCGCGTCCACGGTGACGTGGTGGGGCAGGGTGCGCGTGGCTTCCGTGTAGAGGAAGACGGTGGCGCCGTTGAAGTAGGCGTGGCTGCCGTCCAGGTGGCTGGTGCGCACGGACAGCTCGTTCGCGTAGACGCGGTAGCGCAGGGTGACGGCCTGCCCTCGCGCGTCCACGCGCCACGTGCGCTTGTCCACGCGGCGCACCGGCAGGGGCTGGCCGTCCGGGCCCTGCGCGGTGACGTCCTGCACCTGGCGGGCGTACTCGCGCACCAGGTAGCTGCCCGGCGTCCACACCGGCATCACCGCGTCGAGGAAGTCCGTCCCGGCGGGGAAGCTCGCCTCCACTTCGAACAGGTGCGCATGCGGGCGGGGCATGGCGACGCGGTAGTGGACGGCGAGCGACATGGACGGAGGGCCTTTCTTCCTGGGGGACGGCGGGGTTACTTCGCCTTGACGAGCACGGCGCCGAAGAAGCCGTCGGTGCCGTGGGTGTGCGGGGCCAGCCGCAAGAAGGGGCCGGGCCCCAGCTTCGCGCCCAGCTCCGCGCCCAGCACCTCCGCCACGGGGCGCACGCTGAAGTCGGGGTGCTTGGACAGGAAGTCCTCCACCACGTTCTCGTTCTCCTCACGCAGCACGCTGCACGTGCCGTAGATGAGCCGGCCGCCGGGCTTCACCAGCATGGCGAAGCGCGCGAGCAGGGCCTTCTGCCGGCCCACGTGCATCTCCAGGTCTTCCGGAGTGAGGCGGTAGCGGGCGTCCGGCTTGCGGCGGAAGGTGCCGGAGCCGCTGCACGGCGCGTCCACCAGCACTCGGTCCGCCAGGCCCTTCAGCGGCGTGAGCGCGGCGTCCGCGTCCGGGCCCTCGTGGGGGATGAGCTGCGTGCGCACGTTGTGCACGCCGGCGCGGCGCGCGCGCTTGCGCAGGTCCTCCATGCGGCCTTCATCCACGTCCAGCGCGTGCAGGTCGCCGCGGTTCTTCATCTGCGCGGCCAGCTGCAACGTCTTACCGCCCGCGCCCGCGCACGCGTCCACCACGCGGGTGGGCGGCGCGTCCACGAGCATGCCCAACAGCTGGCTGCCCTCGTCCTGGATCTCGAACCCCCCGTCCTTGAAGTCCTGGAGGGAGAAGAGGTTGAGCCGCGTCTCCATCACCAGGCCGAAGGGGGACAGCGCGGTGGGCCTGGTGGACTCCACGTCCTCCGCGGCCAGGCGCTCCTGGAGCTGGGCGCGGTCGCCCTTGAGCGTGTTGGCGCGGACGATGAGCGGGGCGCGCTCGTTCATGGCCTCGGCGGCGCGCGCGGCGTCCTTGCCGAAGACGGCCTTGAAGCGGTCCGCGAGGAAGTCCGGCAGCGACGCGGCGATGGGGAAGCGCTTCGCTTCCGGCAGGGCGTCCAGGTCCGCGGCGGCGTCCGGCAGGCGGTCGAGCACGGACACGTCCGGGCCGGTGAGCCCGCTGGAGCGCGCGACGTAGGTAGGGTCCTCGCCGTGGAGGATGCGGGACGCGGCGAGCCGCATGACGTCCTGCCGCGTGGCGTCCAGGGCGTCGAACTTCTTGTGCGACTTCTCCAGGAGGAAGTCCACGGTGCGCTGGCGGCGCAGCAGCGCGTAGACGCGCTCGGCCACGGCGCGGCGCTCGGTGGAGTACAGGGTCGTCTTGCGGCGCAGCACGAACTCCAGGGCGCGGTCGGACAGGCGGCCCTCGCGGCGCACGCCGCCGTAGGCCTCCAGACACGCCTGGAGGACCAGGTCCTCGCGCAGGGGGCGGTTGGGGTTGGGGCGCGCGCGTTCATGCTGGGCGCGGCTCATCTTCGGTTTGTCGGCGCGTCCACCGGCGTCCTTGCGCTTCTTCGGCGCGCCAGGGCGGGACGTGCGGGGCCCGCCGGACTTGGGGGGGCCGCCGCGGGAAGGTCCAGGCTTACGAGTCGTGGCCATGTCGCATGGGGCCTTTGCATCCCCGGGTGACGTTGACAAGCAGGGAACGCAAAAGACGCCCCCGGAAGGCCCTGGATGGGCTGGCCGGAGGCGTCTGGGAGCCGCTGGGGGGCTGGGGCTTCGGACCTCCGTTGGGTCCGCCCCTCCCCGGCGGGGTCCGAAAACCTGTCCGACAGTCGGACAGGTTCGCGCGGTCCGCCTCCGGGGGCTCAGCGGTTCCGGCGCCGGCGGCGCACCAGCCCGGCCACGAGGGCCGCGGCGGCGGGAATCAGGGCGGCGGACGGGCCGGCGGCGCAGCCACCGCCCCCGTTCGAGTCATCCCCCGGCGTGACGCCCGGCGTCGTGGGCGTGCCCGGAATC